>DAOUBZ010000324.1:0-15147 GCA_034432515.1 Chloroflexaceae bacterium
CAACGCCTCGGCAGGCGCCACCGAGCACCTGCCGATCGTGCTCGTTGGCAACCTGGTCCAGACCATCGCCGAGTTGCAGCGCAACGGCGTCTGGGTGGTCGGCCTCGAGGACGACGAAGCCGCCCAGGATCTCGATCGCGCCGATCTGAACATGCCCCTGGCGCTGGTGGTTGGCGCCGAGGGCGCCGGGCTGGCGCGCCTGGTTCGCGAGCGTTGCGACTTCCTGGTGCGCCTGCCGATGGCCGGCCAGATCGCCTCGCTCAACGCCGCGGTCGCGGGGAGCATCGCGCTCTACAACGCCTGGCGCCAGCGGGCTCGCTCCGCTTAGCCCTACAGCAATGCTCAGGTCGATCGAGCCCGCGTCCCATCGCGCGCGCAGCATGACACTCTGCCGCCGGAGGCGGACGTTGCCCAGGCCCTGGGATCGCCCGCGATAGACTTGAAGCGCGTGACCGGCTGCGCTAGAATGGCAACGTGCTGCACGCTGCCCAGTGAGATGGAGACGAGCATGAAGGTCAACCTGTTGCTTCTTTTCGCCCTGGCCGGGGCTGCCCTCTACATTCTGACCCTGCGTCGCCAGCTCGAGGCCGCCCAGATGCGCGGCGACATGTACCGTGACATCTCGGCCCGCCTTGACCGGCGGGTGGCCGAGTTGACGGCGAAGTGACCACTCGGATGCGACGTGGCGCCAGTCTTCCGTTCGCGCCGCCGCGAGCCAGCCAGGCGGCGCGGCGGGATTAGTTTCTCCTACCAAGCGATGACCGCATCCTCCCGGGCACTGGCCGGGCAACTCAGCCCGGAGCCTGCAACCGCGACGGCCGAAATGGCCGCGCTCGCGATCCGACCGGCGCGGATCGAGGACATCCTGCCGATCCTCCAGTTGCACCGAGAGGCCTTCGCCGACAAGTTCGGCGGCGCCTTCGGCCCAGGCGGCGCGGACCGCGGCGTGGACGCCCTGGCCAACGCCTGGCGCCGCCAGGGCGTCACGGCGCTCCGCGGCATGTTCGTGGCCGAGTTCCAGAACCAGATCATTGGCACGACAACGGTACGCACCTGGGAGATGGGCAGCGGTGGCGATGGCACGGCTGAACTGGCCTTCCACGAGGAGCTCGGCCTGCTCGGTGCCATCCGCTCGCTCTTCGCGCTCTCGCTGCTCGACCATCGCATCCAGCGCGGTGAGGGCTTCGTCACCGATGTCGCGGTGCTGGCGCCCTACCGGCGGGCTGGCGTGGCACGGGCACTGCTGGCACGCGCCGAACAGGAGGCGCGCCTGCGAGGCAAACGCTTCCTGGGCCTCTATGTCAGCGCCCGCAACGAGGCCGCCCTTCGCCTCTACCGCGACCTCGGCTTCAGCACCGTGCGCGTGCGCCGCTCGTTACTGGCCTGGCTGATCTTCGGCCAGGGCCACTGGCACTATATGCGCAAGGATCTGCTGTAGGACTGCATCCGAGCAGCCGTGATGGGTCGGTCCCAGCCCCCGGTAAGGCCGAAGCATTGGCGCAGCCAGTGCTTCGGCCCACCATGCGCAAGTCGGCAACCAGGCTCGAAGGCTGTACCAGCACCAAACCTGTTCATAGTAGCATCCCGCCGTGCCCCCTTGCGCCATCAGGTATAATCTAGGTTAAGCGTAGGGCGGCTATCTGGCGAAGCGGAAAGGAAGGCGGATGCAGGTCTTGCTCGTCGACGATAACCCCCTGATGCAGCAGGTGATCAGCCGCTTCCTGATGAGCCAGGGCTACAGCGTGGCAGTCGCAGATAGTGCCGAAGCGGCGCTGCAACTGACCCGCTACGAGGTCTGCCGCCTGCTGGTGATTGATATGCGGCTGCCGGATTGCGATGGACCAGAGCTGCTCCTGGCGCTGCGCAGCGAGCCCGGTATGGCCGATTGCCCGGCGATCGCGGTGAGTGGCCTGGGTGAGGACGACCGCGCGTGGACGGTGACCGCGGGGTTTGATGCCTTTCTAGCCAAGCCGATCGATCTTGACGAACTGCTTGACGCAGTCCGGCGCTATGTCGATGTGGATCGGGCGCGCGCGTTTGGCGCGTAGCCGCGCGCCCGCGAACGACTCTGTAGGCACGCTGGCGTGGCGGCGGTACGATCGCCTGCGCTGCGTGCCTGTTCGATTCTGCATTGGCGGGCGACGCTGGAGCTTCGTCCCAACGAGGAACTATGGAGCGACTAATTCTGTGGGATGTCGACGGGACGCTGCTGAGCACCGATGGCATCGCGGCCGAGGCCATGCGCACCGCCATGCGCCAGGTGGTCGGGCCGGCAGCGCCAATGGCGCGCACGGCCTACGCCGGCAAGACCGACTGGCAGATCATCCGCGAGAGTTTCCCGTCGCTCCCGCCTGATGCGATCAGCGAGCGGCTGCACGAGTTCGTTGCCGTCTATCTGGAACTGCTCGAGGCCCAGCGCGAGGCCCTGGTGGCCCGCTCGCGCGTCTTTCCCGGAGTGGTGGCCGCGCTGGAGGCGCTGGAGCCCTCCGGCTACCAGGCGCCGCTCACCGGGAATATCGCGGCGGTGGCGCAAATCAAGCTGGAGTGCGTCGGCCTGACCCCGTTCCTCGACCTGGCGGCCGGGGCCTACGGCGACGACCACTACCACCGGCCCGAACTGGTGCCGATCGCGGCTGCCCGTGCTGCCGCGCGCTATGGCCGCAGCTTCCGCGGGCGCCAGATCGTGGTCGTAGGCGATACACCCCACGACATCGCCTGCGGCAAGCTGAACGACGCGCGCACCGTCGCAGTGGCCACTGGCCCCTACAGCCTCGCCGAACTGCTTGCCCACCAGCCCGATGCCGCCCTGTCCGACCTGACTGATGCCGAGGCCGTGGTGGCAGCAGTGCTCGGCGCCGCCTAGCGCACGAGGCGAGGGCGCGAGGGGGTGACCAGGTGAGGGGGAGATGGGGTGACTCGGTCACCCCCCTGCCCCTCTCCCAGGCCGGGAGAGGGGGGTATGTTGTCGGTGTTACGATGCGCCAGCTCTGCTGGCGCATCGTAACACTAGATTCTGACCCCCTCCCATGTCAGGGGAAGGGGTAGGGGGGTGGGGTATATGGGGCCTGGGGGCGCAACTCCCCAAAACCCTACATCTGAGAACACCCCATCTCCCCCTCCTCGCATCACGCCTCGGTGTGCACCAACGCCACCCACTCGCCCGCCACCTGGCGCGCCACCTGGCGTAGGCCGGCCGCGGCGAAGGCGTCTACCACTTCGGCTTCGCGGGTGTCGATGATGCCGCTGCTGATCAGGATGCCGCCTGGCGCCAGTGCGGCGGCCAGGTCGGCGGCGAGCACGGTCAGCACCCTGGCGATCAGGTTCGCGACGATCAGGTCGAAGCCCGCCAGGGCCTGTTGCTCCGCGTCGCTGCCGCCAGCAGGCTTCACCGTCTCCCTAGGGGCCGCATCTGGCTGCGCCAGTGCTGGCGCCTGCTCGGCGGGTGGGCCGAAGTCGCCGCTCAGCCAGTGCCCCATCCGGCTGCCGGCGCCGAGGCTGCCCTCCGCCACCGTCACTGTGGTGCTTACGCCGTTGCGGGCAATGTTCTCAGCGGCCACCGCCACCGCTACCGGGTCGTTGTCAAGCGCCAGCACATGGCCGGCGCCCAGCCTGGCTGCGGCAATGGCGAGAATGCCGCTGCCGGTGCCAAGGTCGAGCACCCGCTGCCCGGGCCGCACGTAGTGCTCGAGCAGGCCGAGACAGAGCTGGGTCGTGGGGTGCAGCCCGGTGCCGAAGGCCATGCCCGGGTCGAGTTGCAATACCACATCGGTCGGCTCGGGCTGATGCTCCAGCCAGGAGGGCACGACAACGATCCGCTCGCCGACCCGCAGCACGCGGTAGTGCTGCTTCCAGGCATTGGCCCAATCCTCCTCCTCCAGCCTGCGCACCTGCAGCGGGCCAACCGGCCGCAACTGCCCGAGGTGCCAGAGCGCCTGCTCGATGCGCTGGCGCGCGTCCTCGGCGTGCACATCCAGTGGCAGGTAGGTCTTCAACACGCTGGGGCGCGCAAGATCGTAGCTGAACTCCGGCCCCTCGTCGCCCGGCGTCCAGGCCGGCTCTACCACCACCCCGCCGTTGTAGCCGTAGCGGGCCAGCAGTTCCGCGACGGCCTCAACCGCCTCGTTGTCGACGCTCACCTGTATTTCGAGCCAGGCTGTCGCCACGCGATCACCCCTCTGCCAGTCCCTCGTCTTCAACGACCTGGCGCATGCGCGCCAGCAGTTGCACGCGGCGGGCGGCGGCCAGGGTGGTCGGGTCAGCCGCTGGTGTGGCCCAGCGCAGATCGCCGCTCGTGATGTGCCCGCGCTCCAGGTCGAGCCGTACCACCGCCCCCTCGGCGAGCCGCGCCGCGGCCTCGGGCGCGGCCAGCAACGGTAGCCCGTAGCGTGCGCCGAGGGCAAGCAGGTCGGCGTCGGCGGCGCGGCAGACCAGCGCCGCCACGCCGGCCGCCTGCAGCGCGATCAGCGCCGCTTCCGCGCCCTCGCCGCCGGCAAAGCGCCCGTCGAGCACCAGCACGTCGCCCTCCCGTACCCGCTCGGCGAAGCTCGAATCGACGGCTGTGAGGCAGTGGGCCGCGATCTCGGCCGGGTCGCCACCGCTGACAATGGTGGGGTCAATCACCTGCCCGGGGTGCAGGCTGGCACTCACGCGCCGGGCGTAGCCGACGATGACCATCGGCGCTAGCCCCGCCGCTCCGCCGTGGCCATGCGCTCCTCCAGCACGCGGCGCACGGCATCCACGTCGGGCGGCAGTTCGACCGGCGGGTTCGCATAGCGACTGACCACCTCGCGCAGCGTGCCCTCGTGGTAATCCACTTTGAAACGGCTGAACTTGAGCCCGTGGGCGGTCGAGATCACCACTACTCGCTCGGAGCGTTTGATCACGCCCTGTTCGACGAGCTTGATCGTGGCGGCAAGGGCAACCCCGGTGTGGGGGCAGGCGTAGACGCCGGTACGATCGGCGCGGGCCGCGGCGTCGGCGAGTTCCTGCTCGCTCGCCTGCTCGACCACGCCGTTGAAGCGCTGGAGCGTGCTGATCGCTCGGTTGATGCTCACCGGGGCACCGATCTGGATGGCCGAGGCGGCGGTCGGTTCGGCGGCGATCGGCTCGTAGCGCCAGTCGTTGCGGTAGGCCCGGTAGAGCGGGTTGGCGTGCGCGGCCTGGGCGCAGGCGATGCGCGGCAACCTGCTGATCAGCCCCAACTCGTACATCATCTGCAGCCCCTTGCCCAGCGCAAAGGTGTTGCCGAGGTTGCCCCCCGGGATCACGATCCAGTCCGGCACCTCCCAGTCGAACTGCTGGACGATCTCGATGCCGACCGTCTTCTGGCCCTCGACACGCAGCGAGTTGAGCGAGTTCGCCAGGTAGAGGCCGTTGTTCGGGTCGGCGGTGACCTCGCGCACGATGCGCATGCAGCCGTCGAAGTCGGTGTCCAGTGAGATCACCGTCGCGCCATGGGCGATCGGCTGGACCAGCTGGGCGGTGCTGACTTTGCCCCGCGGCAGGAAGACGATCGTCGGGATGCCGGCAGCGGCCCCGTAGGCGGCGAGTGCCGCCGAGGTGTCACCGGTGGAGGCGCAGGCCACCGCGCGGATCGGCTTGCCCTCGCCGATCATCTGCTTCACCACGCTCACCAGCACGGTCATGCCGAGGTCTTTGAACGACCCGGTGTGGCTGTTGCCACACATCTTGATCCAGAGCTCCTCGACGCCGATCTCGCGCCCGAAGCGCTCGGCCCAGAAGAGGTTGGTGCCGCCCTCGAACATGCTGACGATGTTCGCATCGTCGATGCCGGGGCAGACCCACTCCTGCTTGCCCCACACTCCCGAGCCGAACGGCCAGGTAGTGCGCATCCAGCGGCGCTCGAAGAGTTGCTTCCACTCCTCGGCGCTGCGCTCACGCAGGGCCGCGAGATCGTGCTGTACCTCGAGCAGCCCGCCCGAGCGCGAGTAATAGACCACCTCGGTCAGGGGGTAACGCTCCTCGGGATCGTCCTGTGCGGCAAACCAGGCGCGGTAGGGGGGCATAGGTTACCTGCTGTTCGTAAATGGGAGGCGAAGATGCGAAGACGCGAAGATGCGAAGACGCGAAGACGCGAAGACGCGATGATGTGAAGGCGCGAAGATGCGATGACGTGAAGGCGCGAAGGCGCGAAGGTGCGCTCGGCCTGGCGAACCCACTCCGGAGTGCTGTACCAGGGTCGAGAATGCGGCGCCCGGCGCTGGCGATTATACCACGCCGTCGGCGGAGCGCTCGCCCTCGATGGCTGCGATCTGGCGGCTGGCCTCGTCGCGCCAGTAGCCGGGGGCCGCGAGTTCAACGAAGCGTGCCAGGTCGACCAGCGCCCGGCTGGGCGTGCCGTTGAAGCGATGGAACAGGCCCCGTTGCAGGTAGGGCTCGGGCCACTCCGGGCGCAGCGCACTGGCCCGCTCCAGGTCGGCGATCGCGGCGCCATACTCGCCCAGTTCGCGCCCGCGGATCAGGCCGCGCTGGTAGTAGGCGGGCGCAAACTCGGGCCAGCAATGGATTGCGCGCTGGAATGAGCCCACCCCGCCGCGGTAGAACGAGTGGTCATGGGTCGAATTGCCGATGTAGCAGAGGCTCAGGCCCCAGAGGTACCACCAGCGTGCCCAGAGGCGACCCGGGAGCGCAGTTGTTTGTGATCTGGTCATTGCAGGTTGCGGTGTTCAGCTTGCCGCTACCGGCGGAACCGTGCGGCTCCTGTGCAGTATCATATCTGATCGGCACCGAGCCGCAACCCGCGCAGCGTGCTATAATGCGCCGCTGAGCATGTTACGGGAGCGGAAGCGTGCAAGCGCTGTCGTGCACTCCGGCGCTCCCCGGTCCCAGGAGGTCAGTTGCATGCGCCATGTGCGCGCCTTGATGCTGGGCATCACCCTCCTCGCCCTGGTTGTCGCCTGCGGCGGCTTTGTCGCGCTGAACGAGATCCGGGCTCCCGCTGCCAGCACGGGTGATGCGGTTGAGTTCATTGTCGAGCCTGGCGCTTCCACCGGCGAGATTGCGACGGCGCTCAAGGCCGAGGGTCTGATCCGTCAACCTGCCCTGTTCACCCTGCTGGCCCGGACCCAGGGCCTCGACGGCAAGCTGCAGGCCGGGCGCTATGTACTTAGCCCGACGATGACCATGAGCCAGATCCTGATCGCGCTGCAGAGCGGGCGCCTTGCGGAGGTGCAGGTAACCATCGCCGAGGGCGTACGCCTCGAAGAGGTGGCCGCGATCCTCGAGGCGGCAGGGGTCACCGGCGCCGAGGCGTTCCTGGCCACTGCCCGTGACGGTGAGCGCTTCCGCGGCGAGTTCTTCTTGCTCGGGAGCCTGCCCCAGGGCGCGAGCCTCGAGGGCTACCTCTTCCCCGATACCTACCGTTTCGCCAAACAGGCTCGCCCCGAAGAGGTGGTTCGCACCATGCTCAGCCGCTTCACCGAGCAGTATGCAACGATCGAGCGCAGCGTGCAGGTGCCCGGCGCCTCGGTCCACGACCTGGTGACCATGGCCTCGATTGTCCAGCGCGAGGCCGCCCGCGTCGACGAGATGCCGCTGATCGCCGGCGTATTCTGGAACCGGCTCAAGCCCGAGAATGCGCCGATCGTCGGCGGCGGCACCCTCGGCGCCGATGCCACCGTGCAGTTTGCCCTGGGCTATTCTGCCGCGGAGGGTACCTGGTGGCGCAAGCAGTTGACCACTGCCGATCTGCAGACCAGCAGCCCCTACAATACGCGGCTCAACCCCGGCCTGCCGCCTGGCCCGATCGCTGCCCCCGGCCTCGCCGCCCTTACCGCCGCCGCCCGGCCCGATGACCAGGCCGGCTACCTCTTCTTCGTCGCCAGTTGCGCTCGCGACGGCAGCCACAACTTCGCTGCCAGCTTCGAGGAGTTCCAGCAGTACGAGGCCGAATGGCTCAACTGCCAGTAGCTATGCAGCAGATCATCCTCATCGGCGACCCGGTGGCTCACAGCCGCTCGCCCCTGATGCAGAACGCCGCCCTGCAGCACCTGAACATCGCGGCGCGCTACACGGCGCTGCGCACCACGGCGGCGGAGCTCCCCGGGCGGGTTGCGGCCCTGCGCGACCCGGCCTACCTCGGCGCCAACGTGACCCTGCCGCACAAGCAGGCGGTTATCCCGATCCTCGACCAGCTTGAGGAACAGGCCGCCCGGATCGGGGCGGTCAATACGATCTACAAGGATGCCACCGGCGCGCTCGTCGGCGCCAACACCGATGCACCGGCGCTGCTCGCCGACCTGGCCGATGCCGGCTTTGCCCCGCCGGGTCGCGGCGTGGTGATCCTCGGCGCCAGCGGCGCAGCGCGGGCCGCCGCCTTTGCCCTGGCTGAGGCCGGGGTCGCTACGCTGGTGGTTGCCAATCGCAGCCCTGCCCGGGCCGAGGAATTGCTCGCCGACCTGCTGATCGCCATCACCGACGAGCAGGGCCTCACCGCCAGCGGCGAACTGCCGCCGACCCTGGTGGCGCTGGCCCTCGCCGATCGCGAGCTGGCCAGCTACCTGGCCGATTGCGATCTGCTGATCAACGCTACCGCGCTGGGCTGGCACAACGACGAGACCCCGCTGCCCGACCCGCCCGTCGGCCCCCGCACGCTGGTCTACGATATGGTCTACCGGCCGACCCGGCTGCTGCGCGAGGCGGCGGCCCGCGGCGCCGCTACCCGCGATGGGCTGGGCATGCTCGTCTACCAGGGCGCCCTCGCCTTCACCCGCTGGACCGGGCGCGAGGCGCCCCTGGCGGTGATGCGCGCCGCTTTGACGTAACGGGAGCGACTAAAGTCGTTACCACGATGAATCTCAAAAGCGATACTGCTACACAAAAGAACACCACGTAATGACGACTTTTTGGTCTGTGAAGTAAGGTTTCTGGCATTTCGCTCCCCCCAGCCTCGCCCCGTTGAAGCCCTTTCGTCATACCCGGCATATCGAGTATAATACACGCTATTGTGGCAAGCGCGTCGCCGGAGGGCACTCCCTGCCTGGTACGGCGTGGCAAACTGATGGTTTCGGGCGCTGACCCGAGATGCGAGGCTGCGATCGCGCCCTCGCACTCTTGCGCTACAACCCACAACGGACTTCTGAAGAGCCGTACCGGCATCCGCCCCCTCGTGCCCGCACGCGTATGAACGATCGCATCTACGTGGCCCTCGACGTCGAGACCACCGGCCTGGTGGCCGGTGTGGACGAGATTATCGAGGTTGCCGCGGTGAAGTTTCGTGGCGACGAACTGCTTGAGCGTTACAGCCAGCTGGTGTGCCCGCGCCAGGCGCTGCCGCTCAAGATCAGCCGGCTGACCGGCATCACCCCCGAGCATCTGGCGGGCGCGCCGCGCTTCAACGCGATCGGCGCCGAACTGGCCAGCTTCATCAAGAGCTACCCGATCGTCGGCCACTCGGTCAGCTTTGACCTCGGCATGCTGCGCGCCCAGGGCATGAACTTTGCCCAGCCGGTCTACGATACCTTCGACCTGGCCACGCTGCTCCTGCCCCAGGCGCCGATCTACCGCCTCGGCGCGCTGGCCGAGTTCCTTGGCATCCCCCACCCCGAGGACCACCGGGCGCTCAACGACGCCGTCGTCACCGCCCAGGTCTTTGCCCACCTGCTCGAGCGGATCGGCGCGCTCAGCCTGGACGATCTGAGCGAGATCGCGCGCCTCACCCAGAAGATCGCCTTCCCGATGCGCGATCTCTTCGCCGAGGCCCTGCGCTTGCGCACCAGGAACGCCTTCATCGAGGCCATGCGCGCCCCCGCCGCGCCGGCGCAGGCCGCCGCTGAGCCGTCAGGCACGCCGCTCAAGCCCAGCGGCGACACCCGGCCGCTCAACCTCGACACCGTCAGCGCGTTCTTCGCCCCCGATGGCCCGCTCGGGCGCCAGTTCGCCGGCTACGAGCCCCGCCAGCCCCAGGTAGCCATGGCCCGCGCGGTGGCCCGCGCCTTCAACCAGAGCGAGCCGCTGCTCGTCGAGGCCGGCACCGGCACCGGCAAGAGCCTGGCCTACCTGGTGCCCGCGACGCTGTTCGCCGCCGCCCGCGGCGAGCGCGTCCTCGTCTCGACCAATACGCTCAACCTCCAGGATCAGCTCTACTTCAAGGACATTCCCGCGCTCCAGCGGATCATGGCCACCGATCGCGCAGCACAGCGCCCGGATGATCCTCCGCCCCTCGCGGACGACGAACTGCCCTTCAGCGCGGCGCTGCTCAAGGGCCGCGGCAACTACCTCTGTCTCAAGCGCTACCACGACCTGCGACGCTCCGAGCACCTCTCGCCCGATGAGGTGCGCACGCTGCTCAAGGTGCAGCTCTGGCTGCCCACCACCAGCAGCGGCGACCGGGCCGAACTGCTGCTGCTCGACCGCGAGAACGTCGCCTGGGGCCGGATCAACGTCACCCCGGAGACCTGCACCGGCCCGCGCTGCACCCATTTCCGCGAGTGCTTCTTCTTCAAGGCGCGCCGCGCGGCCGAGGCCGCCCACATCGTGGTGGTCAATCACGCCCTGCTGATCGCCGACCTCGCCTCGCAGGCCAACGTGCTCCCGCCCTACGACCACCTGATCATCGACGAGGCCCACAACCTGGAAGACGTTGCCACCGACCAGCTCAGCTTCAGTGTCGACCAGGCGGCGCTGCTGAAGTTCCTCGACGATGTGTTCCAGGAGGGTGGCGCGCAACTGGTGAGCGGCCTGCTCGCCGACTTGCCCGCGCGCCTGGCCGAGAGCGCCGCCAACCCGGCTGCCCAGCAGAAGGTCGAGCGGATCGCCGAGCAGCTGCGGCCAACCCTGGCGCGCGCCCGCACCGCCGTCTACGACAGCTTCAACCGCCTCACCGCCTTCGTGACGCAGGGCGGCGGCGAAAGCCAGTACGACCCGCGGCTGCGCCTTACTCCGCAGGTGCGCAAGCAGCCTGCCTGGCAGGAATTGCAGGCCGCCTGGGCCAACCTGACCGACACCCTCACCAGCATCGGTGACGGTCTGGGCAAGATCGAGAGCCTGGTGCGCGAGTTGGAGCACGACGGCGTGCCCGGCTACGACGAACTGGTGCTGCGGGTCGAGTACCTGCGCCGCTTCGCCACCGATGTTCGGGTCCAGACCGGGCACATCATCTTCGGCGATGAGGCGAGCATCGCCTGGCTCACCCACGATCGGCTGCGCGACACGCTGACGCTCACCGCGGCGCCGTTGAGCGTAGCCGAGATCCTGCAGGCCCAACTGTTCGCCCAGAAGCAGACCAGCGTGCTGGCCTCGGCCACGCTCACCGTCGAAGGCAGCTTCGCCTTCGTCGGCAGCCGGGTCGGGCTGAGCGAGGCGGACGGTCTGGCGCTCGACTCGCCCTTCGACTACGAGCGCCAGGCCCTGGTCTACATCCCCAACGACATCCCCGAGCCGAACCAGCGCGGCTACCAGCAGGCGGTGGAGCAGGCGCTGATCGAGCTCTGCATCGCCACCGGGGGGCGCACGTTGGCCCTGTTCACCGCCAATAATGCGCTGAAGCAGACCTATGCCGGCATTCAGGAGGCGCTGGAGGAGCACGAAATCGCGGTCCTGGGGCAGGGCCTGGACGGCAGTCGCCGCGCGGTGCTGGAACGCTTCAAGGAGTTCCCGCGCACGGTGCTGCTCGGCACCAGCAGCTTCTGGGAGGGCGTCGACGTGGTCGGCGAGGCACTCTCGGTGCTGGTGATCGCGAAACTGCCCTTCAGCGTGCCGACCGACCCGGTCTTCGCGGCGCGCAGCGAGCAGTTCGCCGATCCCTTTGCCGAATACGCCGTGCCGCAGAGCATTCTGCGCTTCAAGCAGGGTTTCGGTCGGCTCATCCGCAGCAAAGCGGATCGGGGGATCGTCGTCTGTCTCGACCGGCGTCTGCTCACCAAGAAGTATGGCCAGCAGTTCCTTGCCTCGCTTCCCCACACCCGCGTGCGCACCGGCCCGCTCCGGCAGCTCCCCCAGCTGGCGGCCCGCTTCCTCGCCATGTGAGACCGCCCGGCTCGCAACGCGAGCCGGGCGGTCTTAAGGCATCGTTCGCTGTGTGCGACGCCTAACGACCGCTGCGGCGCACCTCCTTGAGAATGGCGTCGACATCGATGCCGGCCTGTTTCGCCAGGCGCACCTGCTCCAGCAACCGGGCCTCGGCCTCGGCGCGGCGGGCGTCTGCGTCGGCGCGGCGGGCGTCCGCGTCCGCCAGGCGGCGCCGATCCTCCTCGGCGGTCAGCAGCCGGTCCTCCTTGGCCTGCTCTTCAGCCCAGCGGAAGGCCTGCTCCCAGAAGAGCCCGGCCTCCCGGAAGAACGTCGTGAAGATTCCGGTCGTAGAACCAACTGGCCGGTTACTCATGGCCCGCTCCTTGTGTTCTAACGCTATCCCAACCATTGTATGACGCGATAGGCAAAAAGTCAACGCGTACCGATTGCGCAGGGCGCAAGCTAACGTCCGCCGCCGGCGGTAGGGTGCGGGGCGGCCACGCCGCCCGATAGAGGTGCTTTCTGGTTGATTCTGGCGGCTACGCCGCCCGAATCCACCAGAAAACCTGGGGTGCGGGGCTTGCCCCGAAGCCGGTGCGCACACCGAGGATGATGCCATGACTTATGTTGCAATCATGGCGCGAAAGTGCTATACTCAGGCGGTCAGCTATTGCATATATGCAAGCCAACCCCGCCGCTGCTAGCGAGGAGCCTCCCATGCAGACGTCGCGCACGTTTCGAAAACCGTCCGCCGCTTCGCACGCGCGCTACATCGACCTGGGTGGGCAGGCGACCCACGTCTTCCGCTTTGCCGTACCGCTCGACCTGGCCTACGAGTACTTCCTCGATGTGCCGTCCGTCTTCCGGCTGCTGCCCGACGCGCTCGACTGCCACGGCTATGGCCCTGAGCGCTACCGGCTGATCGTGGGCGCCACCGATGGCCACGGCCACAGCATGGCCGCGATCTTCGACCTGCAGCTGCAGATCGACCCGGGACGCAGCATTCACATTCTGCCGGCCAGCGATGGCCCGCGCCACAACCTGTCCGGCCTGGTCTTCCCGGGCTCGCTCAGCGCCGAAGCGATCTTCCACCCTGCCCACGGCAATACGACCGTCGAGTACCGGGTCGATATCGACATGACCATCCCCGTCCCCGGGGTGCTGCGCCTGATGCCGATGAGCTTCCTGCAGGCGCTCGGCGAGCACTCGATGGAATTCAAGATGACCCAGATGATCAACGGCTTCACGCGCAACATCACCGCTGATTTCCACAACTGGGCCACCAGCGTGGCGTAGGGGTAACACAGACCTGACAGGTTTGCCGAACCTGTCAGGTCCTGGGGTCCTAATCCCGCCACCAGTCTTCGCGACCGTGGCTCTCCGGCTGCACCGCAGGCATCCGCTGCCCGACCGCGCGCTCCGCCTCGCCGATCATAACCTTGAAGGTCGCCGAACCCAGCGTCACCAGATCGCCCTGGGCGATGCGCTGTTGCCCGGTCACGGGTTGACCGTTGACGAAGATCGTCGCCCTGGGGTCCAGCGAAATGATGAACCAGTGGCCCAGCGAAACCCGCAACTCGGCGTGCCGCGGGAGAATGAGCCGATCGGAGAGCATTACGCCACAGTTGCCATCCGAGCCAACAATCGTACTCCGCTCCGCGAAGACCGTTGACTGGCCGACACGTGATCCGGAGATGCCGATCAGCGAGAGCGCCTTTGCCATAGCCTTGCCTGTGATGGTATTGCTGCCGTCAGTGTGATGCGACTGTTGTAGCACCTCGCGGCCCTCCGTGTCAAGGTGGTGAAACGGCCACGTGCTATAATCCGCCCAGGTGAGGATGCCGCTGGCATGGCGCGCAGGCGTTGCGTCCGCGTTATGCTGGCGCGAGCGCAGCGCGTCACCCGGTTCAGCGGAGCATGCTGCAAACCAGCTTGACAACCTGGTTGGGCCGTGAGGCGAGGAGACGACGATGCAAGGATGCGAGGAAAACGCTGCATCGCGTCCTCGCATCCTCGCATCCTTGCATCCTCGCGTCTATGCTTGTCTTAGTGGTTCATCCGTCAAGTCATTTGTCATGCTGAGCGCAGCGAAGCATCTCGGCCGGGACCCTTCGCTTCGCTCAGGGTGACAAATCACTTGCCGGATGCACCACTTAGGCCTATCCGAATAACCTATGATGCCGAAAAACCGCATCCTGAGCCTTCGTCCCGGCTCAGGCCGGGGTAGCGCGCAGCGCGTATCGAAGGGGCGGTTTTTCGAATAGGCACTTAATGCACCATGGCCGCAGCTAGCAACGTACAACGTGTTCGCATCTATCTCCGGCGCGACGATCAGTGGCAGGGGGGCGCGCGCTACCTGGCGCTGCTCGAGGCGTTGCGCCGCCGTGGCGCCACCGGCGCGACAGCTCTCCAGGGCCTCGCCGGCGTCGGCCCGGGCCAGCGCGGCAGCTCCACGCTCGTCGAGCCGCCGGAACCGCAGCGGCCCGTGGTGATCGAGTGGATCGACCGCGCCGAACGGGTTGCCCGGCTACTGCCCATGCTCGACGATCTGATCGGCGATGCCCTGGTCACCGTCGAGGAGGTCCCGGTCTACCGTGCGCTGCTGCGCGCCCCGGGGCCCTTCGCCGCTGACCGCAGCGCCGGCGACGTGATGCGTCGCCCGGCTCCCAGCGTCACGCCCGACACCCCCCTCGCGCTGGCGGTCGCCACCATGGGCGCCGAGGGCCTCACCGCCCTCCCGGTGTGTGATACCGGCGGCCGCCTGGTCGGGATGCTGACCAGCCAGGATCTGGCCTACCGGGCCGGCGTGCGCCTGCCGCTCCCGTTGCTCGCCCTGCTCAGCCCCGCCGAGCGCGAGGCGATCCTCGCCCCGCTGGCCGGCCGCCCAACCAGCAGTGTGATGCGCACCGAACTGCACAGCGTCAGCGCGGGCACCACCATTCCCCAGGCCATCGTCACCCTGGTCGAGTGGGGCTACAGCCACGTGCCGGTGACCGACCGCGACGGACGGCTGGTCGGGCTGATCGGCCAGCACGAGATCCTGCACGCCGCCGTGGCCCAGGCCGATGCCGATGCGGCCAGCGCCGGCGCCGTGCGCGACGCCGATCGGCCCACCAGCGCCGCCCTGGTCATGCAGGCTGCCACCGCCACGCTCCCCGCCGATGCGCCCCTCGCCACGGC
>DAOUBZ010000325.1:0-13608 GCA_034432515.1 Chloroflexaceae bacterium
GCCGTGGCGAGGCCCTCGCGGGCGCCGCTGGCGACGAGGATGCCGACGAAGGGCGCGAGCAGCAGCGCACCCAGCAGCGCGCCGGCCACCAGCCCAAAGCGCGCCCCGGCCCCTACCCCCACGTCGCCGTCCTGCTCGAACTGAATGCTATCCTGCGCTGGGCGCGTCACGACGGCAATCGACGCGATCCGGCCTAGCCGCAGCTCCTTCTGGAGCGTCCGCAACTCGCGCCGCGCCTCGCGGGCCGTACTCGGCCGCTCGAACACACTGATTAGCTCGGCTCGCATGTGCCTTCCTCCCCGTGACAGCGTCCTGCCGGCGGCTGCGCCACCGGCGGAAGTATCAAGCGTTTATCCCTCAGGTGAAGTTATAGGAACGTCTGGGCGGGCCAGGCCCGCCTAGAAAGCTCCTGCCCATGCAGGCCCTATTGCCCAAGATACTGGCGGAACCAGAGGATCTGCTCCTGGGCGCCGTAGAGCTCGTAGGCAACCGCAAGCTTCGGAGACGATGCTAAGAAGCCGTGGGTGGCGCCCTGGAACTTGAGCAACTTCGCCGGCGTCCCGGTGTTGATCACCTCGAGCATGAAGTTCTCCATCAACGTGATCGGAATAAAGTCTCCCGTGCCGTGGAAGGCCAGCAGCGGTGTGCGCACGCGGCCGGCATTGTAGGCCGGCGAGTCGCGGCGGTACTCCTCCAGAGCCGCGTGGGGCGGCAGCCCCATCGTCCACTGGTAGAGCACCGGGAAGCCCCGTTTCCACTCGACGATCAGGTCGATGAGCGAGCACATCGTGTGGCCGGCATCGTACGTCGCCGGGTGCCGGACGAGGCTTTGGGTTACAAAGTAGCCGCCGTACGAGCAGCCAGTAATGCCCACCTTGCTCGCCCAGCCGCGGGCCTTCAGCTGCCTGGCGATCTCGGCCTGGGCGTCAATGTCGATCGCGCCGAAGTTCGCGCCGTTGGCCAGGGCATTGAAGCGTTCCGGCCCCACCCCGACGCGCCCGTAGAGCGGCACCACCAGCACGCCGAAGCCGAAGTTCGGCAGCAGGGCGTGGGGGCTTTCAACAACGGCAAACCAGCTGTTCTGTACGGCAACAGTCGGCCCGCCTTCCTGCCAGACCACGATCGGTACGTTGCGCGGCGGGAAGGCGACCTCAGCGGGCAGGATCAACACGCCCGTGTGGATCGAGCCGTCGCGCAGCGTGAATGAGACCGGGTACTGCCTGGTCTGGTTGAGCTGCCGCACCGCTTCGTTGACCCAGGTAATCCGGGTGAAGGCCGTCCCGTCCCAGCGCATGCGGTGGAAATCCACAGGATCAGTGTAGGAGCTATAGGCAAAGATGATCTCGCGCGAACTGTTGGTCGGGGTGACGGCGGCGAACGTGCCGGGGCGATCCGAGATCCGCCGGAACTCGCCGGAGCGGAGGTTGTAGTAGAAGGCGTGCTGATCGAGCCGATCCTGGCCGGTGATGATCAGCTCGTCGGGCGAAACGAAGCCGACGCTGCTCTCTCGGTCGGAGATCTCGCTCCGCTCCAGGCGGCGGAACTCCTGCAACGCACTGGTATAGAAGCGCATATGCGAGCCGGAGAGAAACTGTGGGTAATACTGCGGATAGCGCCGGCCCTGCGCTCGGCCGGGCGTGTGCATCTTCACCACCAGCGTCTGATTGTCGGTACTCCAACTGCTACGGGCAAAGACTGCGCCGTCGCCGTGGGCGGCGCGCAGGGTCTGCGCCTGGCCGCTGGGGAAGTCGAAGACGGTCAGGGTGTTGCTCTGGAAGTACGGGTTCTGCGCCTGGGGCAGGTTGCCCGTGACGTCACGGTAGGCGACCGACGAGAGCAGCGCGCCGTCGAAAGCGCGCGCCGCCACCTCATCGAACCGCTGCGAGACCACACTGAGTTTGCTGCCGTCTGGGCTGAAACTCGCATCCACTATTTCACTGCCCGCCGGGATGGTCGCGACCGTACGGGCCTGAGCGCTCGGTAGATCGCGCACGTTCAGCGTGGTGGCGCCGTCGGGGGTTGGGTCGGAGCCGTCCGGGCCACTTGCCAGCAGGAGTTTGCTTCCATCTGGCGAGATGCGAATCGGCCGACCCATACCTGCGCCGGCACGCAAACCGTTGTTGTCGCCGCCGATCAGCAGGCTTCCGTCGCGCCGGTCGAGCGTGACGACTTCGGTTCTGGACTTGCCATCAACCAGCACCATCGCAAAACCGCCGACACGATCGGCGTCAAACCAAATCAGATTTGACAGCGGGGAGAATATCTGGCTCACCTGCACCGGGCGGGTGCTGCCGTCGCGCACGTTTAGAAAAAAGCGCTCTACAGCACCTCTACGCACCAGCACTGTCTGGTCGTCAGGACTGACCGGCGTCTCGATCACGAGATTGCCGCTGCCGACCGGCGCGCTCTGCAGCTGTGCGATCTTCTGCACATCTGCGGCCGACATCAGGTTCGGGATCGGACCCTGGTTGCCGTCCAGCAAATAGATGTTATTGCCGAGATCCTGGACGGCCGGGTTTTCGCCCTGGGCCAGGGCGGGCGCGCTGCTCAGTAGCAGCGCGAGCAACAGGGCAACAAGCCCGAGACGAGCCGAGCGGATCACGGTATACTGCCTTTCTTTGCAATGCGGGAATGGGGAAACCTGGTTTCCCCCATCTCTCCCCGTCATGATTGGGCCACGGGTGCCTCGCCCTGGCGTGTCTCTACTTCTGCTTCCCCAGCAGCCTGAGCAGCTTTGCGAACATGGCGATGAAGTTGAGGTAGAGCGTGAAGGCACCGTAGATCGTCACCTGCTGTGCGCCGTGGGCGTCGCGGGCCTCGGCCAGCCGGCGCTTGATCTGCTGGGTCTGGAAGGCGGTGAGTCCGGCGAAGAGCACGACCCCGACGATCGAGATCACCCAGTCGAGCGTGGGGTTCGCCAGAAACCAGTTGACCAGCGAGGCGATCACCAGCCCGACCAGGGCGATGAACAGAAACAGCGCCAGGCCCGACAGGTCGCGCTTCGTGAGGTAGCCGAATGCGCTGAGGGCACCGAAGGCGACGGCAGTGATAAGTGCGGCCGTGGCGATCGAGCCGAGCGTGTAGGCCATAATGATCAGCGCAAAGGTCAGCCCCATCAGCGCGGAATAGACCAGGAACAGCGCGGTCGCCGCGACGGGCGGGAGCCGCAGCAGGATCGTGCCGAGGAAGATAGCCACGCCGACCTGGATCACGACCAGGCCGAGCAGCGCCCAGACGTTCATGAGCAGGTCGGCGAGCGCTGGCGTGTTCGCGGTGAACCAGGCCACGCCGCCGGTGACCAGCAGGCCGAGCATCATCCAGCCGTAGACGCCCGCCATTGTCCGGGCCTCCTCCGGGGCTTGGGTGGTAGCGTTGACAGAAAGCGAAGAGGTTGTCACGAGCATTCCTTTCTTGAGCGGCGTGCGAAGATGCAGGAAGGCGAGCCCTCTATGCACCCTCGCGGTTCAATCCGGAGCGAACTGGCCTCGGCGGTGCGCAACGCGCGACGAGGCGCTACTTCTGACTGGTAAGAAACTCCTCAACGTTGGTTGCACTCCGCTCCACGTAGTCAGTAATCGCCTGCACGGCGGCGTCGTACTCCTCCTGGCGCATGTCCTGCGTCGCGACGGGCGCGATCACCGCAGCGTGGGCGCGTACCCTGGCGAGCACCGCGTCGGGCGCGAGTGCGGTAGCGGAGTTCTCCGCCAGGAGCTTGACGTAGCGCTCGCGGTAGAGCGGGTCGTCCAACAGGTAGCGGATGAGCGGCCAGGCATCGGTGACGTTCGCCTTGTCGAAGGTGAGCCAGGCCCGACGTTGCTCTTGAAACGTATCGTTGTGATCCCAGGAGAGCCAGGTGAGTTTGCCGGTCTCGGGGTTGTGGTAGATATAGAAGTTGACCGCTTCGACGACGCCGTAGGTGTCGACATCGCCCACGAACGCACCGACCCCAAGCCACCCGAGGAAGCTATCAACATCAAAGATCGCCTCAAGGTCGGCGCGCCAGCCCGCAGGGTCGCTGGTGCGCCTGGGGTCATGCAGCAGGTCGTAGAGCGCACGGACATCGCTCCAGTCCGCCGCCTTCTCGTTGTTCTTCTTCTCGAGCGACTGCTCGATCTGGTCGTCGGTTCCCAGGGCGAAGGACGCGCCATCGCCATAGGCCTCGTAGAGGTTGCCGTCCTCGTTGCCGAAGGCGCTTTGCACCCCGGTGTCGTCCCACACCTCGACCATGGTATAGAGGCCCAGACGCACTGGCCCCTCGCCGTAGTCCAGTACGACCTCGTAGGGCGCCGCGCGCAGCGATGGCAGCCCGGCGTCGCCAAGGAGCTCGTAGACGAGGATGTCGCGCATGGCGGCGGGGTCATGGAGATTGTTGGCCAGCCCAAGCTCTTTGAAGCCGAAGAAACGCTGGTTCTTGATCGCGGGGTAGTCGTCCTCGAACTCGTCGAAGTCGAACTTGAAGGGCAGACGGATCTCGCCCGCCATCCAGGGCATCTTCAGCGAACTCACGCCCTTGTAGCGGACGCCGACGTGGTCCCACTCCCGGCCCTGGAAGCTGATTGTCGCCGGCACCCACATGGGTGATCGGTCGCTCAGATCTGCGGCAGGCGGCGAGGCATGCGCACCCGCCGCGGCCCGCTCCTTGGCCAGGTCCGCGTTCAGCTTGTTTGCCAGGGCCGTGCGCTCGTCGAGGGACAGCCCGGCGCCCTGGGCGATGACCGCCTCGCGAACCGGCAGCAAGTCGGCGAAGATCTCGCCCATGTCCGCCTGCATCGCCGCCCAATCGTCTGGCGTGATGGTCATTGTCAGCGTGTTGACGGCGTCGCCGGCAAAGACGGCGGCATAGTTCGGGTCGGCGTCATCGCCGTGGCTCTCCTCGCTCCAGCCCATCGGGCGCTGCGTGTCGCCGGATGCTGGCGCGGCGGTCGTCTCCGGGGCCATAGGTGGTGCCGTTCTTTCAGGGGTGGTGGTCGCCATTACATTGGCGGGAATGCCCGCGCCTGGCGGCGTAGGGACCGCCGCAGGCGCGCTGCAAGCCGTGACGGCCAGTACCACGACGACCAGCAGGCCGCTCACTCCTAACCGTCGGTGATGCATCTGGATCGCTCCTTCTCGGGTGTTGAACGCGTTGGGTAACAAGCTCCTGCGGAAAGCATGATCGGGGGCCGTTACCCGGCGCGGCGCGGGGTGCCGGCGGGCGGGCTGACGATACTGGAGCCCTGGTAGCTTTTCGCCTGGAAGAGCACCCCGGCCGCGGCCAGCACCGCAAGCATGACCGTCGCCGGCCAGCCGCCCCACGCGTTGAGGGCCGGCAGCAGTGCGGTGAGCCCCGCGAGCACGGCGCCCGCGCCCGACAGCGACGAGTTGATGATCAAGCCCCAGTCGAACAGGATGAACACCGCTACCGCAGCGATCACCCCGCCGATCAGGCCCAGGATTATGCTCCAGGGGCTCGGGATGCCTAACGCCCCACACAGGGTGGCGACGAGAAAATAAATGCCGGCGAAACTGCCCATGGCCGCCAGTGGTCGCCGGGCGACGATGGCCAGGGCGCCAAACGCGACGCCGACCACCGCCGCGATCAGCAGCGTGATGATCGTATTCCAGCTTGCGAGCGCCGTCGTCGTGATAATCAGGCCGAGCAGGAAGCCGCCAAGACCGACGAAGAGCCAGTAGAGCTTGCGGCCGAACAGGAGCGTCACCGCTCCAAAGGCCATCACGACGAGACTCGTGATCAGGACACCTGTATCCAAGACGTTCCTCCTCTGTGGAAGCCACCTATCGTTCGTTGGGCAGATCCACCATAGCGCAGCGTCTGGTCAAAAACGTGTCAGGCCTGTGTTATCATGAAGGGAGACAGTAAACTCAGATCACCTACCTCCCTTGCCTATGGCTACGCAGAGCCTCATCTTGCTGGGCGATGTCGCCTGCGAGCTAGACGGTCGCCCGGCGCGCTTCGCGCGGCGTTCCGCGCTGGCGCTCGCGGTCTACCTGGCCTGCGCCGGCCGGGTGCAGAGCCGCGCTGCCCTCGCCACCCTCATCGCCGGCGAGAGCGACGAGGCCAGCGCGGCTATGGCCCTGCGCAACGCCCTGCGCGATCTGCGCGCCGTGCTCGGCGACCACCTCCAGGTCGACACCCGCACCGTCGCCCTCGGGCCTACGCTGACGCTTGTGACTGATGTCGCGGCGTTTGAGGCGGCGGCCCGGGCCGGACTGGAGCAGCACTCCCTCGGTATGCTGCGCGAGGCTGTCGCCCACTACGGCGGCGAGTTCGCGCCCGGCCTGACGGTGAAGGGCGCCCTCGCCTTTGACGAGTGGCTGCTGCACGAGCGCGAACGCCTACGGGACACCTACCTCCGCGTCCTGGAGCAGCTGGCGCAGGCCGAGGAGCGGGCGGGCGACCGTGCGGGCGCCAGCGCCACCCTGCGCCGCCTCCTCGCCGAGGAGCCCTGGCGCGAGGAGGCGCACCGCGGCCTGATGCGCCTCCTAGCCGCCGATGGCCAGCGGGCTGCGGCGCTGCTCCAGTTTGCCCAGTGCCGCGACGTGCTCCAGCGCGAGCTGGGCGTCGAGCCGCAGCCGGAGACCCTGGCACTGTACGAGCAGCTCCAGGCAGGCCCTGTTGCCCCGCCCCACAACCTGCCTGCCCGCTCGACCACCTTCGTCGATCGTCCGACCGAGCGCGCGCTGCTCGCCGAGCAGCTGCGGCGCCCCGACTGCCGGCTCGTCACCATCGTCGGCATCGGCGGCGCGGGCAAGACGCGCCTCGCCCTGGAGCTGGCGGCGGAGTACACTCAGCCTGGCCTGCCCAGTGCGCTGGCCTTTCCCGACGGCATCTTTTTCATCACCTGCGGCGAGGCCGAGACGAGCGAGTCGGCGCCGGCGAACCAGATGGCGCTGGCGCTGCTCCGCACCCTGAACCTGATCCTCACGCCTGGGGCGAAGCCGGAAGATGAGCTGCTGCGCTGGCTCGCCCCCCGGACGGTGCTGCTGATCATCGACAACGCCGAGTCGGACCCCGCCGTGGCCGCCTTCGCCCTTAGCGTCCTCGCCGCCGCACCCCATGTGCGCTTGCTTGTCACCTCGCGGCTACGGCTGCGGCTGGCGGCCGAGTGGGTGTTCGATATGGGCGGCCTGGCGTTACCGGCGGGCGTGGAAGATCTGCCGAGCAGCGAGGCGGGACAGCTCTTTCTGGAGCGGGCCAGGGCCGTGCGGCTGCGGTGGCAGCCGGGTCTGCGTGATTACCCCCACATCGTTCGCATCTGCCGGCTGGTCAACGGGTTGCCGCTGGCGATTGTGCTCGCCGCCGGGCGCCTGCGGGTCCTCAGCTGCGCCGAAATCGCCGAGCAGCTCGCCGACGACCTGAGGTTGCTGGTGAGCGCGGCCCCCGACCTACCCGAGCGCCAGCGCAACCTCAGCGCGGTGCTGCGCTGGTCCTACAGCCAACTCAGATCCGACGAGGCGCGCTGCCTGCGCCTGCTGACCGTGCTCCACGGCGGCTTCGACAGCCAGGCGGCGCGGGCGGTCGGCGGCTGCACGATCGAGCTACTGGAGGTGCTGGCCGACTATGGCCTGCTCACCTGGGGCGAGGAGCGCTACAGCTTGCACCCGCTGGTCCACCATATCGCCGCCGAGGAGCTCGCCCGCACCCCCGACGAACGCGCGCAGGCGGAGGAGTGCCATGCGCACTATTTCGCGGGGCTGGCCGCACGCCTGAACGACCTGACCGGCCAGGACGAAGTGGTGCTTCAGGAGCTTTCCGCGCACTGGGATAATCTCGTGGCCGCCTGGCGCTGGGCAACGGCCCAGCGTAGCCAGCCGCACCTCAGCCGGCTGCGTTCGGCGCTGACCCACGCCTGGGACGCGCTCGGCCTGTTTCACGAGGGTATCACCTTGTGCGAGGGGGCGGCTGCCGCGTTCAGCCGCGGGACGGCGCCTGAAGCCCTCGTACCTGCCGATGCAGCTGAGGTCGCCGAGCTTCTGCTGGTGACTGCGTGGTTCCACAGCCGGCTTGCCGAGAGCGACCGCACCACAGCCCTGCTGGAAGCGGCCAGGCCGTTCGCAGCGCGGGGCGGAGACGAGCGCCTGCTGGAGCGGATCGACTACCAGCATGGCTTCCAGCTCTATCTGCAGACCAGGTACGGCGCCGCCCGGCCGCTGCTCGATCGCGCGCTCGCCGTCGCTGTGCAGCGCGGTGACCGGCGGGGTGAGCTTGAGACCCTGAGCGTGCTCGCCCGACTGGCCTATCGCGCCGGCGATGCGCCGCTGATGCGCTCGGTGGTGGAGGCGGCCGAGCGACGCTTCGGCGACCGGGCCGAGTCGCTGGATATGGGCTATATCCGCTTTGCTGCGGCCTACCTCGCGGTCGACCTGCACGGCGACATCGCGCTGGCCCACGCGCTGCTCGCGCGGGATGGGCAGGCATGGGGTGCGCTGGAGCACCACCAGATGCAGTACTGGCGCTGGTCGCTGGAGGGGTTTGTCGCCTACGCCGAGGGCAAGTACGCACGGGCTGAAGAGCTGATGCGCCAGATGCTGGAGCGTGCTACGTCGCTGCGCAATGGCTTCGTGCCGATCCTCGCGACGCTCCAGCTCGCCGATACCGTGCTTGCGCAGGGTGATAGCGCCGAGGCGGACCAGCTCTACCTGGATGCTTTCCAGCGTGGGCTCACCCTGGGCGCGCCGCTCCTTGAATGTCTGGCCTTACTCGGCCGGGGGCGGGTTGCGGAGCTGCGCGGCGAGCACCCCCGCGCCCGCGCCCTCGCCGGCGAGGCCCTGCGGCTGGCCCGCGAGGAGGGGTTCCAGCGCCTGATCCCGCGCGCGTACGTCGTCCTCGGGCGAGCCCAGGCGGGGCTTGGCGAAGACGTGGCGGCGGCGGAGAGCTTCACCGAGGCGCTGGCGCGCGATCTGGCCTTCGCCCACAGCACCCGCGTAGCCGCCGACGCTGTGGATCTGGCTGCGATCCGCCACGCGCAGGGGGATGCTGCCGGCGCGATTCGACTGGTCGCACCCTACGTCGCCCTGCTGCTCGGCGGCGCGCTGACAGGGATGGACGAGCCGATCCGCACGCTGCGCAGCGCCGCCGAAACGCTGAAGGCCGCAGGCGACCCGCGGGCCGAGCAGCTCGTCGAGCGGGCCGCCAGCGAGCTGACGCGTCGCGCCGAGCTGGTGCGACCCGAGCGACGTGACAGCTTTCTCCGTGGCATCCCGGCCCATCACGAACTCACGCACCACGTCCCACCCGCGCCTCGCTGATGAGGCACCCCGGGTTCACCTACGCGCCCATCCTCGCCATCTGCGCCGCGTGGTCGCGGTGGGCCTGTTCGCGCAGGCCGTCGTCGAGCAGCACGTCGAGCGCCGTCATTGCAAGGCCGGCAGCGCCGTCGATCATCGCCCCGTGACCGGCGACGGTTCGGGTGGCGGCTGCCACCTCCGGGCTGTGCCAGCCAGTCTCCTTCCCGGAGATCTTCAGCAGCGCGCAGATGACCGGCACGCGGTGGCTCAGATTGCCCAGGTCGGTGGAGACCTCGGCATCGAGCCCCTCGGCAGCTCGCATCCGGCGCCCCAGCTGCTCCAGGTTCGCCGCAAAGGCGGCGCCAAGGCTGCGGCTTAAGCGAAGCTATCCGCCCGACTTCCTGCCGCACCGCCGCCTTGAGTTGCACACCGTCCATACGCTCCTCGAACCCGGCAGGCTTGAACCGCCGGAATGTCAGCTCCGAAGACGCGCGAGCTTCGCACGCCAGGAGGCAACCAGCGGGTCGGCGTCCGGGTCGCCCCCCTCGGTGCGCACTCGCCGCTTGCGGAAGGCCAGTTCGTGCTGGGCGCGGACGATAGCGACCGAGCGGCCGCTGTCGCCGCGTCCAACGCGCCTAGTGCGGAACGCCCGGTCGCGGTTGATCGCCTCCAGCTCCTCAGGTGTGACAACCGGTGGGCACTCGGTTGCCAGCTCCTCGCGGATCGTGCGCCGCTCCCACAGCCCGCTGCGGTAGAGCGCCACCCACGCGATCACCAGGAAGGGCAGGAAGATCACCAGCTGCATCAGGCTGAAACCGAGCCAGGCCTGGGGGAAGCTCAGCGCATTCAGGCCCGCAGCAGCCTCCTCGGCCGGCGCCGGATCGGGGGTCTGGCCCGTAATGCCTACGGTAATCAGACCGAGGCCGTTGTTCAGGGCGTGGGCGGCCATGCCGAGGAGCAGCCCGATGGGCGGCAGCAGCCAGCGCAGCCAGCGCGCCCGTACCTGCCGCGCGAGGCCGAGGGCGGCCCCGAAGAGTGCGGTGTAGAGTGGGTGGCCCGAGAGGCCGAGCAGGGCGTAGCGGTAGCCGAACTGGAAGTTCCACGGGGCGAAGCCATACTCGGCGTAGCCCTTCGCGATGTAGAGCGGCGTCTCGATCCAGGTGAAGCCCAGGCCAATGAGCGCACCGTAGATCAGCCCATCGCGCATGTTGTCGAACTCACCCCGGAGCAGGGCGAAGAGCAGCAGGACGCCGATACCCTTGGTGAGCTCCTCCACCAGCGGGCCGGCGATCGGCGCCCCAAGCATCAGCACCGCGTTCTCGCCCAGGGCGGCTTCGAGCTCGGGGTTCACAGCCACGAAGTCGCTCACCCAACCGAGGACGAGCTGGTTGAGGGGCAAGGCCAGCCCGGTGGCCAGCAGGCCGCCCCAGAGGAACGCCGCCACAAACAGCCAGGGCGACTCGCGCTCGCGCCGGTCGAGAAACCAGAGGATGGTCAGCGGGAAGAGCGAGATCACCGCCGCGATGCCGATGGCGGTCAGGTAGACCATAAGCATGTCCGGCTTCACGCTCATCTGAAGCGGGATGCGGAGCACCATGAAACTGGCAAAGGCCAGGGCGATGAGCAGCGCACCTACGGTGAGCTGGGCGAAGCCGGGACGCCGCAGCGGCGAACCCGCGAAGATGTGTGAGTCGAACAGGGAGGGAGCTGGCCGCATGGTCGTTGTGCTCTTCGAGGTCTGCGTGAGGAACAAGCGCTGGGGATCAGGCACGGCGACTGGTTCTGCTGGTCGCCGTGCCTGATCGCGCTCCGCCGAGCTGTTGTGCCGCGCTACACCGGCTCAACCACAAGCTCGACAACGTTCGGGTTAGTGCCAGTGATAACGGGGTAGCTCTGGGTAGTGGTATAGCGTAGGACGCCATCGACCGTGATCGTCGCGCGGACGACGAAGCGCCCCATCGGGCTGAGCGCCGCCGGGTCGTAGGGGATCTCGAAGGCGAAGGGCACTTGCTGGCCGCCCGTCACAATCGTCTGACGGCCAATGACCGTTGCCGGGGCGTCAGCCCGCGCGACATCTTCCAGCGTCACCTCGATCACCGCCTGGGGTGGCAGCGCGCTGCGGTTCCGATACGTGACCGTGCCGCGCACGGCCGTCTCTCCCTGGCCCACGTTGCCCTCCAATCCGCGGAATTCTGCGCCAAGCCGCCCGAACAGCACCCGGTTGGTCGAGCGCAGCTCGGGGTGCAGCTCGAAGCGGGCCCGCTCGAACCACTGCACCTGGTACTCCCTGCCTTCCAGCACCTCGGTTATCGGCTCGGACAACGGCAGCCCGAACAGCGCCAGGCTCTCGTCGAAGGTTACGCCCGGCAGCCCGAGGTCGAGCCCGCTCTGCCGGAAGGCCTGCAGAAACTCGCCGCAGACCTGGTGGCCGGTCTCGCGGAAGAAGCGGCAGTTCTCGGCGTCGGCGTTGTTGGGGTCGGCCTTGGGGAAGGTGAACCAGTCGCGGCCCTGCTGGGCGAGGCGATCAGCGCCGATGTGGCCGATCAGCACAGCGTAGGGGCGGGCGTTCTCGGGATGCAGCTCCAGCCGGTTGCGCTCGAACCACTGCGCCTGGAAGGGCTTGCCCTCGATGCGCTCCTCGCGCTGGGGCGTGATCGGGAAGCCGAAGACCGGCAGCCCGCCGTTCTGCTCCCAGTATTCGCGGAGGCGCCCGCTAATGCAAAAGCCCGTCTCGGCGAAGCAGCGCTGGTCGCTCTGGGCCTGCGTCGGGACGGCGGCCAGCAGCCCGGCCACGAGGGCGACGATGAGCAGGCCAAGCGTCTTGAGTCCTGGTCGTGCCTGTGACGGTGTGTGCATGATGTCCTTACGTTTCTTTGAATTGCACAGTACAAATAGTCTTTGTCGCATCCTCCACATGCTGCTCCAGCTTCCCGGAGCACAATTCACGTCACCGCTAGGAGAGGATACGCCGAAGCCCTGTCAAAAATGTGTCAACCAGCGAGAGGCTGTCCGAAACCGCATGAGATCTCGCGTGAGATACCGATGCCGCTCGCCGCGCGCCGGTCTCGCCTATCTCATTCCGTGGCGAGTACGGTGACGCAGGCCGGCTCTTCCTGGCGTATCGGTCTGACACGTTTTTGACACTGCGGCACGCTATCGTACGTGACGCTGCACACGAAGGTGGAGCGCCACAGGCCTGGCCCAACTCCCTCGAGTGGGGCTGCGAAGCGACCGGCCCTGTTCGGTACGCGCTGCGCACAAGGGCTGACCACGATGTTCATCGGTCTCAAGTGGAAGCGTGCCGTGAAGGGATAACCTGTGACCACCACACCGCAGATCAGGCTGTTGACCATTGATGCCCTGCCCCTGGTGCATGCCGGTGTCCGCCAGATGCTCGCGGCTTTTCCGGATATCGGGCTCATGGGTGAGGCCTGTGAGCTCCGCGACGCGCTCCGGCTCGGCGCCCAGCGTGCCCCCACGCTGGTACTTGCCGAGATCGACGCGCTTGGCACCGATTGGCCCGGCGCGCTCCGGCAATTGGCCGATGTGCTCCAGGTCTCCACGGTCGTGTTCACCATACAGGCTGACGATGACTCTGTGCGCCAGGCACTCGAGGCGGGTGCGCATGGCTTCCTGCTAAAGAACGTGCAGCCGCTGGCCCTCGCCCAGGCCCTCCGCAGCATCGCTGCCGGGCAGCGCGTCTTTGACCCTGCGGTGATCGGCGCGGCGCTCGCGCCGCAGTCTCGCGACGTGCTGATCAGCCTCACCCACCGTGAGCGCGAGGTACTGGCGCTGCTGACCTGCGGGCTGTCCAACAGCGAGATTGGCCTTCGACTATGCGTGAGCAAAGCGACCGTCAAATTCCACTGTAGCCAGCTCTTCTCAAAACTGGGTGTGCGGAGTAGGGCTCAAGCCATCGCGGCAGCCTACACCCACAACCTAGTACCGCGCGTCATCGGGGAACGGGAGCGAACGGTCACAGCCCAGAACGCGGAGCCATCAAGGGCGCATGCTCGAAGCGCGTAGGACACATTTGGAGGCTCGGCGCATAGCGCGCCCAGGAGGTGAAGCGATGAGCACAACAACACCGCGACGAACAGCAGTGGCGACCAGCGCAATAGTGGCCGCGTTGGTCGTCGTGAGCAGCCTGGTCGGCTGCGCGCCAGCGCCGGCCGGCAACGCCCCGGCCAGCGTGGCGGCCACCGCCCCCGCCAGCGCCGACGCCGCTGAGCACGGCCGCCCGGTGGGCTGGCGCGCGGAGAGCCATGGCGACGAAATCGAGCCGAACTACGCCATCGTCTTCCCGGCCGATGCCGTGAAGACGTTTACGATTACGGGCGCGCCCGAGACGTGGCAGACCATGCCGGATGACCTTAACAC
>DAOUBZ010000326.1:0-2246 GCA_034432515.1 Chloroflexaceae bacterium
GCGGGCGCATCCTGCGGCCCGACACACCCTGCTCAATCGCGCCCGATCCCGGCCTCGGTGAGCAGGCGCGTGACCCGCTCGATCCGGTTCAGCGCGCGGGCCAGCATCAGGGCCGCGTCGGCGATGATCGCCTCGCTGAGCGCCGGGTTGGTATTGAGCTTCTCGCGGAGCGGGCGCAGCACCTGCTCGGTCTCTTCGAGCTGATTGACCGCCTTTTCGAGCGCATCTTCGGCCTCCTCGCGTTGCTTCGAGGCGCCCATGGGCCAGCGGCCCTGGATCGGTTTGCCGCGGGCCAGCGACAGATAGCGGCCAACACGGTCGGCCCGGGTCAGCGCATCTGAGAGGTGGCGCTTCGTATCGGTGATCAGCACCAGGGCCAGGCTCTGGTTGCCAGTAACGCGCGCGCGCGCGGCATCGAGCGTGCTCTGGGCGCGCTGCAGACTCTGCGCCGCCTCCTCAGCGGCCAGGATCGCCGCCTCCCGCTCGCTCTCCGCTTCGACTGGCCAGCGCCGTGGAATCGTCGGCATAGGCCTCCGGGGTATGTTGCTCCCGTGCAGCTGCATAGCGCATCAGCTCCATCTGGCGTAGCATCGCCTCGCCGATCTGCCACAGGATGATCGGTGTGCCAGAGGCGATAAAGTTGCGCCAGACTGCCCCCTCGTAGAGACGCCAGTCGAGCTGGGGGTGCCTGCGCGCCGCAAGGGCGACCGGAACCAGCGAGATCAGCACGCCACCCGCCACCTCGGCCCAGATATGGTCGGGCTTGATTGGAAAGCGCCGCTCCAGGTAGCCTAACGCTGCCGCATAGGCGGTGGCGATGCCCAGGACGGTGAGCGGCACGCCGACGGTCAGGTCGTCGACGGCGAGATGGTTGGTGGTTTCGGTACGAGACTCGATCATTGTCGGGTTCCTTTCGGGGTCTCGTAGGGTCATAGTATAGCGGATAAGACGACGTTTGTCTAGCACTCGTGCGGCTGTTCGGGCGGCGTGATCGTCCACTGACCAGGCTGCCATTGCCGGGTTCCGGGGTGATTGCACCTCCTTTGCTACTGATCGTGCGCGCTGTGCGCACCTATGAGCCGGTCCGGGCCAGCCTGCGGTGTCTCGCGCGCGATGGGAGCAATCTGCCGTGGTTGGCGCGTATACTACTGCATGTCGTAATAAAATGCAATCCCCCCGGCTGCCCGGAATTGACACCAAACAACCCGCCATGGGGGCTTAACAAAAATTCAACTACGTGCTATAGTAACACCCTATAAGAGCCTGATAACAACCCGATAATTCCCGGATAACGTCGCTCACTGGCGGCCAGCGCTCGACCCGGACGCCCCAGGGTCCATCTGTGTGGAGGTCAACGATGATGCTCATTGGCACCTTTGAACTCGCTCTGGAGCCGGCCGGACGGCTCATCCTGCCGCCTGCCTTTCGCTCTGCAACCTACGAGGGCCTGACCATCACCCGTGGCTTCGACCGCTGTCTGCAAGCCTTTCCCAGCCCAACCTGGCGCACCCTTGCGCGCCGCGTCAGTGAGTTGCCCCTTGCCGTCGATGCTGCCCGTCACGCCCGCCGCCTGATCTTCGCCGCCGCCGCCGATCTCGTCCTCGATGCCACGGGTGCCCTGACCCTCCCGCGCCCGCTGCTGGCCTACGCCGAGCTCTCCTCCAGCGCCGTGCTCGTCGGCATGGAGTCGTTCTTTGAGATCTGGGCTCCCGAGGCCTGGCGCGCCGCCAACGATCAGGTGCTGGCCTCCGTCGGCCGCTGGGCCGGGCCTGATCTGCCCCTGGCCATTGCAGCCATCTAGCGCACTGAGCCACGTGTTCCTGCCCACATCGATCGAGCCTTGAGGAGGCCCTATGCCAGCTCCCGCGCACCAACCCGCCCGCGCCAGCGAATGCCCCACCGGCAGTGCCGCTATTGCCCGCGCCCGCCTGCGCCACGCCCTGGCCCGCGACCGCGCTCGCCCGCACCTGGTCGCCCCCGCCGAGTTGCTCGCCAGCCTGCTCGATGAGCCGCCCCCCGCGCTGCTCGACCAGCTGCTGCACGAGGGTCCGCCGTTAGCACGGGGGCCACGATGAGCGACCTGGCTGCTGCCCTCGGCGCCGACCTTGCGGCCGTCGCCGCTGCGCTCGCCGTCGGGGCTGCCGCCGAGCCTGCGGCTGCGCCGCTGCAGCCGCGGCTCAGTGGCCTGGCGACACTCGCCAGTGGGCCATACGCGCACGCCTTCGTTCGTGCCGTGGCCCAGGCTG
>DAOUBZ010000327.1:0-4721 GCA_034432515.1 Chloroflexaceae bacterium
TTGGCGGGGAGGGAGGGATTCGAACCCTCGAGGGGGTTGCCCCCCTAGCGGTTTAGCAAACCGCCGCACTAGGCCACTATGCGACCTCCCCGTGCGGTGCCTCGATCAGCTGGAGGGGGCGGTGGGATTCGAACCCACGAGGCTCATCGCCTGGATGTTTTCAAGACATCTGCCTTAAACCGCTCGGCCACGCCCCCCGGTGTGCCGGCGTTGCACGATCTGTGGCAGGCGGGACAGGAATCGAACCTGCAACCTGCGGATTTGGAGGCCGCTGCTCTGCCAATTGAGCTACCCGCCTTCACACCCCGAGATGATACCATACCTCTTTCCCCTTTGCAACCGCGCCACGCGCGCTTGACCCGGTTACGGCGCTCTGCTACACTAGGCTTCCATAGGCGATCGTTAGAGTGCTTATGGCAAGTATTACCCTCAAGGCCGGACGCGAACGCCCCCTCCTGCAACGCCACCCCTGGGTTTTTTCCGGGGCGATCGGCGCCGTCAGCGGGTCGCCGCGCGACGGTGAGGTCGTTGAGGTGCTGGGCGCCAACGGCGAGTGGCTGGCCCGCGGCTTCTGGAGCGGGAGCTCGCAGATCCGGGTTCGCGTTGCGAGCTGGGAGGTCGATCAGCCGCTCGATGACGCCTGGCTGCGCGATGCGATCGCGCGGGCGCTGCGTGGCCGGGCGGGCCTCGCCCCCGATGAGGACGGCGCCTGCCGCCTGGTCTTCAGCGAGGCCGATGGCATCCCTGGCCTGATCGTCGATCGCTACGGCCCTTTCCTGGTCGTCCAGTTGCTGACCCGGGCCATGGCCGCCCGCGCCGAGACGGTCGTGGCGATCCTCGTGGACCTGCTGCGGCCCCGCGGGATCTACGAGCGCAGTGACGCCGAGGTGCGCGAGAAGGAGGGCCTGCCCGCCCACGAGGGTGGCCTCTGGGGCGAGTTGCCCCCCGACCGGCTCGCGCTCCGCCCTTTGCTCCTCCCCGGTACCAGCAACGAACGCCCCGCCCTGCTCGCCGATCTGCGTAGCGGCCAGAAGACCGGCTTCTATCTGGACCAGGCGGTCAACCGCGCGCGGGTTGGCGCCTACTGCCAGGGCGCCGCGGTGCTCGATTGCTTCGCCTACTCCGGCGCCTTCAGTGTCTACGCGGCCCGCGCCGGGGCCACAACGCTCACGCTGATCGACGCCTCGGCCAGCGCGCTCGACCTGGCACGGGCCAACCTGGAGTTGAGCGCAGGCGGGGCACCCGCCGAACTGGTGAGCGGCGATGTCTTTCGGGTGCTGCGCCAGTACCGCGCGGAGGGCCGCCAGTTCGACCTGATCATCCTCGACCCGCCCCGGTTCGCCCAGAGCCAGGCCCAGGTCGAGCGCGCCGCCCGCGGCTATAAGGATATCAATCTGCTCGCCTTTCAGTTGCTGCGCCCCGGCGGCATCCTGGCCAGCTTTAGCTGCTCCGGCCTGGTCTCCGCCGAGCTGTTCCAGAAGATCGTCTTCGCCGCCGCACTCGATGCCCGCCGCGATGCTCAGATCATCGAGCGCCTCAGCCAGGCGCCCGATCACCCGGTCTTGCTGACCTTTCCGGAGAGTGACTACCTGAAGGGCCTGATCTGTCGCGTCTGGTGAGGGTGCGCCACCGCGTGATCCTGCCAGGGGGCAGGCTGTAAGGTCACAATGAGCTACACCATCTTTGAAGACGGCCATATCGCCAGCCCGGCGGGCTTTCGCGCCACCGGCGTTTCCTGTGGCCTGAAAGACGGCAGCAAGGCCCGCGACCTGGCGCTGATCGCTTCGCAACGTCCCTGCCGCGTGGGCGCGCTGTTCACCACCAGCCTGACCCGGGCGGCGCCGGTCTTCTTGAGCCAGGCGATCCTTTCGCGCAACCGCGAGACGATCCGCGCGGTGCTGATCAACTCCGGGCAGGCCAATGCCGGTACCGGCCAGGCCGGGCTGACCGACGCCGTCGAGTGCGCCAAGCTGGTGGCCGATGAGCTTGAGGTGCCGCGCGACTCGGTGCTGCTGATGTCGACCGGGATCGTCGGCGTGCCCTTGCCGATGCCGCGCCTCCGTGAGGGGATCAAGCGCGCGGTCAGCGAGCTCGATAGCGGCGGCGGCCGGCGGGCCGCAGTCGCCATCCTCACCACCGATAGCCGGCCCAAAGAGCGGGTCTTCCGCGTCCAACTCCGCAACGATCAGCGCATCACCCTGGCCGGGATGGCCAAGGGCACGCGCATGATCCATCCGCGCCTGGCGACCATGCTCTGTGTGATTACCAGCGATGTGCTGATCGAGCAGCGCCTGTTGCAACGGGCACTCCAGCAAAGCGTGGCCGGCTCGTTCAATCGCCTCAACCTCGATGGCGACAGCAGCCCCAATGACGGGGTGCTGTTCCTGGCCAACGGCGCCGCCGCTATGCCCTCGATCAGCGATCCTACCTCGCGCGAGTATGGCGCCTTCCAGGAGGCCCTCGATGCGCTGTGCGCCGATCTCGCCCAGCAGATCGTGCGCGATGCCGCAGGTAATGGTAAGATCATGGTGGTGCGGGTGCGCGGCGCCAGCAGCGAGCCGATGGCGCGCCGCGTCGCCGATGCCGTGGCGGGCTCACGCGCGGTGCGCGCCTGGGTGCGCCGCGGGTCCACCGATTGGGGGCCGCTGCTGGCCGCCGTCGGCGGGAGTTGCGCCGAGTTTCGCCCGGAGTTGCTCGCGCTCCGCGTTGGTCATCTGTCACTGCTCCACGAGGGCGCAACCGTGCCCTTCGACCCCGCGGCGCTGCTGCCGATCGTCTCGGCGCCCGAAGTCGAGTTGCACGTGGACCTGAACGTCGGCCCGGTTGACCTGAGTGTGTGGACCTGTACGTGGCAAGACGCATAGACGAGCTATGATAAACCAATTACCGCTCTTTCCACTGGGGACCATTCTGTTCCCCGGGGCAACGCTCAACCTGCACATCTTCGAGGAGCGCTATCGCCTGATGATCGGGCGCTGCCTCGAGACGGGCAGTCCGTTCGGTGTCGTGCTGATCCGCGAGGGCGACGAGGTGGAGGAGGGGCGCATCGGCGCGCGCCCCGCCGAGCCTTACCCGGTCGGCACGCTGGCCCGTATCACTGCCAATGTGCGCCTCGAGGATGGGCGCTATCTGCTCACCGCGGTCGGTACGTCGCGCTTCCATATCGAGACGATCGTACAGCGGACGCCCTACCTGGTGGCCTCGGTCAGCGAACTGCCTGAGCCGTCGGCGGTCGGCGCCGGCGCCGCGGCCCGCGAGTTGCGCGCCACCTACGAGCGCTACTGGCAGGCGGTCGCGGTCGCCACCGGTGTGCCCGTGGAGGCCGAGGAACTCCCGGCGGATCCCGCCGAACTGGCCTACCAACTCGCCGATCGCCTGCAGGTGAACCTGGCGCGCAAGCAGCGCTGGCTTGAGGCCGACCTGCTCACCCTGCTCCAGGAGCTCAACGCCAATCTGCGCGCCGAGCTCGCCCTGCTGCCCGCGGAGCGCCGCGGCCCCGGCGAGGGTCCCTCGGGCATGGGGAGCCTGAATTGAACCCTCTATGGTGATTGGTGTCTGTACGCTCAACCTGTCCATCCCGGTGGCCTTTTCGCTCAAGGAGAAGCGCCAGGTGGTCAGGTCGCTCATCGCCCGGGTGCGCAATGAGTTTAACGTGGCCATCGGCGAGGTGGACGACCACGACGTGTGGCAGCACGCCGTCCTGGCCGTGGCCTGTGTCTCCACCTCGGCCCAGCATGCCCACAGTCAGCTCGAAGCCGTGATCAGGTTCATCGACCGGCAACGCCCCGATTGTCCGATCGGGGCCTATGAGATCGAGATGCTGTAGGGCATGGACGAACTGCTCCCTTACCCGCTGCTGGCCATTGTCGGGCAGCCCGAGTTGAAGACCGCGCTGATCCTCGGGCTGATCAACCCGGGGGTCGGCGGCGTGCTGCTCAGTGGCCCCTATGGTGTCGGCAAGACGACAGCGGTGCGGGCGTTGCGCGACATCATGCCCATGGTCGAGCTGGAAGGCGGCGCGCAGGAGGCGGAGCCGCGGCACGAGCGCATGCGTCTGGTCGAACTGCCGCTCAATGCCCGCCTGGAGGATGTGGTCGGCGGGATCAATGAGCGGGTGGCGCTGGAGCAGAATACGCTGCTGCTCGAAGCGGGCATTCTGGCCCACGCGCACGGCAACATGCTCTACGTCGATGAGGTGAACCTGCTCGACCCGGCGGTGGTCGATGCCATCCTCGATGCAGCTGCGCAGGGTCGTACCTTCGTACGCCGTGGTGCAATGACCAGGCTCTACCCGTCGCGCTTTGTGCTGGTGGGCTCGATGAACCCCGAGGAGGGTGCGCTGCGCCCACAGATCCTCGACCGCTTCGGACTGCGGGTCTGGGTCGCGCCACTCGACGATCCGCGCCAGCGCCTGGAGGTCTACCGCCGCGCCCAGGCGTTCCGTAGCGACCCGGGTGCCTTTCGCGCCGCCTACGCCGCGCAGACGGCCGCGCTCGCCGAGGAGGTGGAGACGGCGCGCGCCATCCTCCCCCATGTGAGCGTGCCGCCAGCCCTGGAGGAACTGGCCCTGGCCCTGGTCCAGGCGCTGCGTGTGCCGTCCCACCGGGCCGAGATCGCGCTGCTCGAGGGCGCGCGCGCCCGCGCGGCCGCCGACTTTCGCAACCTGGTCAGCGTAGAGGACATCCGCCGGGTGGCGCCGCTGGCCCTGCGCCAGCGCCACA
>DAOUBZ010000328.1:0-4140 GCA_034432515.1 Chloroflexaceae bacterium
GGCGTCCCGCCTGCATGCGGGCCGGAGGCCCGCGCACCCGGCGTGAGCAAAACGGGGTTTGCCAGCAGTATCGTTGCAGGATACCGCTGGCGAATTCCTTGCTCGGGCAACGCGAGCCCGCGGAGCGGGCTTCGCAATGCTAGCCGGCGGCTTGAGCCGCCCGGCGCACGTGGCGCCGCGATCATTTGCCAGCAGTATCGTTGCAGCAGTGCCCCTGGCGGCGCTGTTACTTCGGCGCCATGCGAATGGCCCCATCGAGGCGGATCACCTCGCCGTTGAGCATCGGGTTCTCGATGATGTGCTCGGCCAGGGCGGCGTACTCCTCGGGGCGGCCCAGGCGCGAGGGGAAGGGCACCTGCTGCCCCAGCGAGGCCCGTGCCGTCTCGGGCAGCCCGGCCATCATCGCGGTATCGAAGAGGCCCGGGGCGATGGTCATCACCCGGATGCCGAGGCGCGCCAACTCGCGCGCCGCAGGCAGGGCTAGCGCCACGACACCACCCTTGGCCGCCGCGTAGGCGACCTGGCCGATCTGCCCATCGAACGCCGCCGCCGAGGCGGTGTTGATGATCACGCCCCGCTCGCCCTCGCTGTTCGGCGTCCCACGGCCCATCGCCTCGGCGGCGTACATGAGCATGGTAAAGGTGCCCACCAGGTTGATCGCCACCGTCCGCCGGAAGCGATCCATGTCGTGGCGGCCTTCGCGCCCCAGGATGCGCTCGGCCAGGGCGATGCCGGCGCAGTTGACCAGGATCTGCAGCCCGCCCCCGTGTTCGACCGCCGCCGCCACTGCTGCTGCGCACGCGGCCTCGTTGGTCACATCGGTGGCGATGAAGCGCCCGCCGGCCATGTCGGCGATCACCTGGTGACCGAGTTCGGCATTGAGGTCGGCGATCGTCACCTTTGCGCCCAGCGCTACCAGCCGCCGCGCGGTGGCCGCACCCAGGCCCGAGGCCCCGCCCGTGATCAGGGCGCTTGCTCCACGGATGTCCATCGTCGTCGCTCCTTATCAGTTCGTCAGCCTGTCCCTTAGGGAAGCGGAAGCTCTTAAACATCCCAGCGTCGGGTCATGCTGAGCGCAGCGAAGCATCTCGGCCGGGACCCTTCGCTGGCGCTCAGGGTGACCGGGTGCCAGCCGCGGGACAATCAACACGATCCGCGTTCCTAGTGGCGTGTCACGCCACTAGCGCGCCACGGCCCACTCAAAGTGCATGCCGTCGCTGGCGCCCTTGCCATCGAAGTTCCAGTGGCCGCCCCAGTAGAAGCCATGGGCGTTGGCCAGCGGCACCAGCTCGCGTACCGAGCCCGGCTGCCCTACCAGTGCCGCAACGCGCATCAGTCCGTTCCAGGTGGCGTTGATGTCGAAGGCCGTGCCATAGGCGTGGTTGCTCAGCACGGTTGGCTTCAGCCGAATGGTGCGCGCAAGCCAGGCCCCATCGAAGGTCTTGATCAGCGGCAGCAGACCGGCGGCCTCCCAGGCCGCGAACAGCCGCTGCAGCTGCTGCGCCGCGCGGCGGTGGAACGTGAGCCGGCCGCCGTTACTGCCACGGATCTGCGCCAGCTGCGGGATGAACACCTCGACCAGATGCTCCCGCTCCCAGCCATTGGTGATCGTCACCAGGTCGCCGCTGGCCCGAACCCACGCGATGTGGCCGAGCAGCCGCTCTCGTTCGCCGTTGTGGTCGGTGAGCATAGGGAAGTCGGGCCGTGGCGGCCAGTTGATGTCACCCGGGCGGGGCGGGCCGACGCTGGTCACGGCCACGATGGGGGGCAACGGATTGGGCGGGGTGGGCGGCAAGGGCTTCGGCGGCTGTGGCTGCCAGGCCTGCACCTCGGGCGGCTTCGGCAGGTCGCTCATGCGCTTGATCTGCCCGTCGGGGCCGCCATAGAGCGTATCAAGCGCCCAGACCTGGATGCGGTAGCTTGTCCCGTTGTGGCTGGCGGCATAGACGCCACTGAGCGGCGCGCCGAGCTTGAGCGCCGCCGCCTGCTGCTGGAAGGGCGAGGCCGGATCATAGGCCACGCCGGCCACCTTGTAGGTCTCGCGCCAGATCGTGGCATAGGCCGGGTCGGTCGGCTCGGTGGCACTCAGGTAGCGGCAACCGCTCAACTCACTGACAGGCGTGTAGAGGGTCTCGCCGGCGAAGACCTGGACGACGTAGGCCCCGTCGTCGCTACGATAGTTGCCGCTGAGTGGCGGGCCGAAGCCGGCGTTCTTCGCCACCTGGTGGAAGCGCCAGTCGGGCCGGAGTTGCTCATTGCCGCTGAGTCGTCCCTGGGCCTTGCTCACCGCGAGTGCTGCGCGGTAGCTGGCCTCGAGCAGGCTGCGCCCCGGACCGGCAGCGGGGATCTCCAGGCGTTCCGGGTCGAAGAGGGCGCTCAATTGCTGTACGGCAGCATAGTCGGTGCCCTCGTTGAAGAGCGTATCACGTGCAAAGGGCTGGAAGTTGAAGCGGCGGCCGTCGACCAGCACCGGGGGCGGCTCGTTGCGCCCCACCGGCGCGCCGAGGTTGCGCTGCGCGGCGTGGAGTGGGAAGGCCTGGCTCAGCTTGAGCGCCCCGCCCCGGGGCCGGTAGCTCTCGCCAAAGAGAAAGACAAACAGCTCCTGGGCCGGATCACGGGCCGCGCCGAGCGGCACACCCGCCACCTCCACCGGGGTCGCTGGCGGCAGGTAGGGGCAGACGTGCGCCCGGCCGGCCGCGTCGGGCAGGATGGTGACCAGAGCGGTCCAGTCGAGTTGATGGCGGGCAAGCAGATCGGGCAGCAGGCGGTGGAGGGCCGCGACCTGGAGGTCACTGTAGCCCTCGGCGCCGCGCTCAAGGCCCACGCTGAGGCTGATCTGATCGAGGTTGCGGCGCCGGCCGGCGTGGATTGCCAGCCCCAGTGCAGTGCCGGCGCGCGCATCGGCAACCAGCTGGCGAATCCGCCCGGCCTGGTCGATCGTGTAGTTGGGCAGGACTGCATCCCCGAAAGCATCTATCACCACGACCAGACGGATCGCGCGCTGCTTGCGGGGCACATGGGCCCGTTCAGGGTCACCAACCGGCTCGATCGCATCGGCAGCGAGAGGCATCCGCAGCTCCTTTGCTTATGGCCTGTGCCGGCTCCTCTACGCTATCGTAGCACGCAGCGCTGTTGGCGGCAAACGGGGATGGACACCGTGCCCGGCGCCGTCATCGTGGTATCATGGCCCCATGCTTGACGATCGGACCAGGCTTGACTTTCCGCCAAGCGGAGCCGCTGAACTGCCGCTGCTCTTCTCGCCCCAGGTGCTACGCTGCACCGCCGCGGGGCCGGGCGGCCATCCGCTGACCGTGCTGATCGATACTGGCACCGATCCCTCGGCGATCGATCTGGGGCTGGCCCGCCGCCTCGGCCTGCGCCTCGGCGACTTCGCCCTCGGCTCCGACGCCACCAGCGACGGCGTGCCCTTCACCGAGACGGTGCTGCCCTGGCTGCGCCTCGGCGACTTGCAGCTGCGCGAGCTCTACCTGCTCGCCCTGGACCTTGGGCACGCGCCGTTTAAGCTTGACCTGGTGCTTGGCTACAATGTGCTCAGCCAGCTGACCTTGACCATCGACTACGCCGGGCGCCGCCTGCGCCTCTGCCACCCCGATCTCGACCCACCCGCCCCGGGTCCCGGTGGCGCGGTGCTGCCGCTGCGCTTCTTTGAGCATTTTCCAGCCCTGGAGGGCGCCAGCCTGCTGGCTGCCACCGGGCGCGGTGAGGCAGCGGCCCTGCAACCCTGCCTGGAACTGCCCCTGCTCACCATCGACACCGGCTCGAATGGCGCGCTGACCCTGAGCGCCGACCTGGCCGCCCGTGCCGGCCTGTGCCGCACCGACGATCAGCCGCCCTCCCGGGGCCACGGCTTTGCCAGCGGCAGCAGCCTGCTGCGGGGCGTGGCCCCGGGCCTGCGCCTCGGTGCCTTCGAGCTGCGCGAGGTCGGCATCGACGCGCCCGAGGAACGGGGCGGCGACCTGGGCCGCGCCGGGCGGGCCAATCTTGGCAATGGCGTGCTCGCCCGCTTCGACCGCGTCACCCTCGACTACCGCCGCGCCCTCTGCGTGCTGGAACCTGGCGGGGCGACCTTCCGCAGCTGACGCCATGCGCACTATGCTCGCTACCATCGCTGCGGCACTG
>DAOUBZ010000329.1:0-6971 GCA_034432515.1 Chloroflexaceae bacterium
GTAGGCATGGCGAGCCTGGCCGCAGCCCATAGGGCTGGCAGCCAGGCTCGCCTCATTGTGCCAGAAGTCGCCGTCCAGTTCGTCCACGATATGCTCGGACGCGGCCGGGTCGCGCTGGGGCGGCCCGGCGAGGGGGTCCTGGCCCAGCCAGAGGAAGGTGACCTCAACCTCAGCCTGGTCGCCGGAGATGCCCAGGTCGTCCCACCAGACACCATCGCCGACATCCATGGCGGTGGGGTAGCGAACGAAGCCCTTATCGGCGCGGCCGCCATTGAAGCCCTCGTAGTAGGCGGCGTGATCCATGGGCCAGCCGCGTTCGAGCTGGGGGAAGCCCCTGCGTTGGAGATTCCAGTAATCGTCGCGCTCGCTGTAGGGGCCTACGTCGTAGACCGGTACGACGGCGCTACGACCACGATAGCTGACCCGCACCTGATACTCGTTGCCGCCACGCGAGGAGAGGACGGTTGCCGAGGGCAGGGCAACGAAGCGCGCGCGCGGCGGGATGACGTAGCCATTGGCGGTGCGGCCGCCGACCATGCCAAGCCGGGTGGCGCGGATACGGAAGGTGGGCGCGATGCTGTATGGTGAGACCGCAGCAGCGGAGACGGTCGGGGCCTGGCTGGTGCTCAGGAGGCGAACATCGCGCACCAGGGGCGCCTCGCCGGCGCTGCCGAGGAGCGTGACCCGGTACTGAGCATGCAGCACCGGCTGGGCAAAGCCGATCACGGCATCGGCAGGCAGATCGGTGAGCCAGGGAAGCCAGCGCTGGCCATCGGCACTGCCGCGCACGTCGATGCGTGCTGCGCTGCCGGGAGGCAGGGCTGCGAGGTAGCTGAGTTGCAGGCGGGTCGTGGGCTGGCCCAGCGCGATCACGGTCGAGAGTGCGCTGCCATAGCGCTGGTAGCCCGTGACGGCGGGCGGCGGGGGGCCGGCATCGGCTGTGAGGGTGAGTGCCCCGTCAGGCTGGCGCAGGGCGCCATCGAGTTGACTCAGACTGGCGAGCGGGGCGATTACGGGGCCGTCGGCCAGGGCCGGAAGCGCGGGGACAAGGGCGGCGATGAGGATCATGAGCGCCCAGAAGGGCCGCGACCACAGCACGGGGGATCGCTTTGAACTCAATCGGTCCTCCGTTGTCTACGTTCCGGGTAGATGGGCCACAACCAGGTGGCCGGGCGGATTATAGCATAACTTTTCCTTAATGTGACAGGCTGGTGTCCATGCGTAACGGCCGAAGCAGTGGCGCAGCCACTGCTACGGCCGTACGGGGTGGGGAGCCGTCCCACGGGCGGATCTCAGAGGTTGGTCGGGCGCTCGCCGAGGGTGACGGTGAAGTCACGCTCCTGGCCGTCACGCAGGACGGTGAGGGTGATGGTGTCGCCCGGCTTGTGGCGCAGCAGCAGCTGGCGGAGCGAGGTGTTGTAGTCGAGCCGGGTGCCCTCGACGGCGACGATGATGTCGCCATCGCGGAGACCGGCGCTGGCGGCGGCGCTGCCCGGTTGCACGGCGGGCTGGCCGGTCCGCGTGTTCTGGATGAACGCGCCGCTCTGCACGGGCAGACCGTACTCGGCGGCGACCTGGCCGTCAATCGTCAGGTAGGTGATGCCCAGGAAGGGGTAACGCACCTCGCCGGTGGCGATCAACTGGTCGGCCACGTTGCGGAAGATCACGCTTGGCACGGCGAAGCCAAGGCCCTCGACCGGGGCGGCGCCCATACCGAAACCGAGGTCGCCGTTGCGCACCACGACGGTGTTGATGCCCACCACCTCGCCGGCCAGGTTGATCAGCGGGCCACCACTGTTGCCCGAGTTAATCGCCGCATCGGTCTGGATCAGCCCCTCCATGCCGCTGCCAGGGAGCGAGCGATTGAGCGCGCTGACCACGCCCGAGGTAACGGTATTGCGGAAGTTGCCGAGCGGGCTGCCGATCGCCAGAACGGTCTCACCGGGCTGCAGCGCGGTCGAGTCGCCGATCACGGCCACACCGGGCACCGCGCCATCAACGCGCAGCACCGCGATGTCGTTGAGCGGGTCGGTGCCGATCAGGCGCGCCTGCTGCAAGGTACTATCGGCGAACAGGACGCTCAGCCGGGTTGCGCCCTCGACCACGTGATTGTTGGTGAGGATGTAACCCTGGTCGCTGATGATCACGCCGCTGCCGCTGCCCTGGCCCTGCGCGCCCCTGACGATGACCGTCACCACGGCGGGGGCGACCTTCTGCACGGCGGCGACGGCGCTATCGGAGTGGCTGGACGCGCCGGCGGCACTCTGGGTGGCGGGTGCGGCCGGGGTAGACTGGGCGGGCTGGGCGGGCTGGAGCTCGGTCTGCACACGCACGGGCGCCGTCGTGACGGCCACCTCGCGCACGGCCTGACGATTGGTGACAAAGAGTGCGGCTGCTCCACCAGCCACGGCACCCCCAGCGATGCCAATCACAAGGCCAAAGAGCAGGATAGCGATCAAAAGGAGCGGATTGTTTTTTCGTTCCATTGGTTGCACCTGTAGCTGTGGGGCGCCGATGGCCCAGATTGATCCAGCTCCAGTATGCCGCCAATGGCTAAAGACAGACTTAAGGGCAAGTAAGAGGAAGATGAGCGTTGGGCGACCGTCTCAGGTGAGCAGATCCTCCAGGGCTGGCTTCAGGGTGGGATAGTGGAAGGTATAGCCGAGCTCCTGAAGGCGCTTCGGCAGCACCCGCTGACCTTTCGTCACCAGGTCGGCCATTTCGCCGAGGGCGATGCGCAGGGCGACCTCGGGGACGGCCAGCCAGGAAGGTGAGCCAACCACCTGGCCGAGAATGGTGCAGAAGTCGCGGTTGGTCTCAGGGGTGGGCGCGGTAGCGTTGATCGGGCCGCGAACGCGCTCGTCTTCGAGCGCCATGAGCAGGATAGCGATCTCGTCGTCGGGGTGGATCCAGGAGTAGTACTGGGTGCCGGGCATGATCGGGCCGCCCGTGCGCAGGCGGAAGGGCAGCAAGAGTTGGGCCAGGGCGCCGCCCTCGGTATCGAGCACAATGCCGGTGCGGATGAGCGCCGTGCGCACGCCATACTCCTCGGCGCGGACGGCCTCGCGCTCCCAGGCGACGCAGACCTCAGCGACGAAATCGCGCCCGGGGGGCGAGCTCTCATCGAGCGGCGTGTCATCGCTATAGCCGTAGTAGCCGATCGCAGAGGCGCTGACCAGCACGGCGGGACGCTGCGTTGCCGCAGCAATGGCATTGACGATGCCGCGGGTGCCGATGACGCGGCTGTCCCGGATCTCGCGCTTGTACTCCGGCGTCCAGCGGACGCCGATCAGGCCCTGGGTGATCGGCGCGCCGGCCATATGGATGATCGCGTGCGCGCCATCGATGGCGGAGGCCCATGGCCCGCTCTCGGCGGGTGACCAGGTGACGTACTCGGCGGCGCCGGGGAGGGCAGTGCGGGCCCGGGACGGGTTGCGCGAGAAGATGACCACTTCGTAGCCGCGCTCGCGCAGAACGCCGAAGAGCCTGGTCCCGATCAGCCCGGTGGCGCCGGTGAGAATGATGCGTTTGCTGGTGCTCATGTCGTATAGAGTACCCCGGGATGGGCGGCCGGTCAAGCGGTGGGTGAGGTGAGGAGGCGAGGACGCGAGGAGGCGGTGACGCGAGGGGAGGCGCGGAGGCGCGGAGGCGCGGAGGCGGGCACGCCGCCGCCATTGCGCCATGCGTAGGGGCAACCCAACGTGGTCGCCCCGATCCGTGGTTGCCGTGCCCCTACGACACCGGCCGCAAGATGCAACGTGGCCTCGGCTTCGACCGCTACGCCGATGCGCGCGGCTTCCTCGTCGTCTACCCGGACGCCTTCAACGGCATGCGCTGGCACAACGGCGGGTAGCTACTTCTTCGGCTTGCGGTGACCTCGACTCCACGCGGGTGGGGGTTGACGATGTGGCTTTTCTGGTGGCCCTGATCGACGAGGTTGCTGCCCGCACGCCCGTGGATCGCGCCTAGGTCGATGCGACTGGCGCATCCAACGGCGGCATGATGACGTACCGGCCTGGCTGCGAGACCCAGCACAAGAGCGACTACTACGCCCTGCTCAAGCGTGGTGGCCAGCCCGGTCCCTACGAGGTCTGGTACTGCAACCTGCGCGACCGCCTGCCCATCATCGCCGTCCCTCTGCGGGCGCCGTTCGCCGACATGCCGCTGGATCTGCAGGCTGCGCTCGACGGCGGCTACGCCGAGGCACGCTACGACGACCAGTTGCGCTACGCGGGTGCCCCCGCCGCCCCTGCCGCTCTCCCCCGCCGACACGGCCTGGGCGGCAGCGCAGATCGCTAACTGGCAAGCACGTCGCGCGGATCGCTAAGACTGCGGCGCAGCAGCGCCCGTTGGCGCACCACCTTGCGCCACAGCCGCTCGAGAGGCCGGCGCCGGATCTGCCGGGCGTCGTGGTGCAGCAGGGTCAGTGTCGGCAACGAAATGACACTCCTCCGCAGCACGCACTGAAACGCCAGCGCACCGCGTTGGAGACTCGGATCAGTACGGCCCCGTGCCCTGCTGTTGTTCGATCAGGCGGGCGAGATCGCGCAGCGTGCTCCGCAGTTGTTCCAGCCGATCGCCACCCAGCTGTTCAGCCCACTCACGCTCCAGTTCCTCGATCGCCCTGCGGGCGACCCGCACCAGCGCTTCGCCACGCGCGGTCAGGTCGACCACGCTGGCCCGCTTGTCGTCGGGGTCCGGGCGTCGCTCCAGATAGCCCCGCTGCTCCAGGTGCTCGACCAGGGCGCTCATCGATTGCTTGGTTATCTGCGCCCGCAGCGCGAGGGTCGTCACCCGGGCGCCGCCGGGCGGCAGGTGCTGAAACACGCTGAAATGGGCCATGGTCAGGTCAGTGTAGCCCGCGTCGGCCAGGCGGTCCCGAACGCGCTCGACCGTCGCCTGGAACGCGATACGGAGCAAGGCGCCGATCAGGCGCTCCTGCGGTGGGGTCTGGGCCATCGGTTCATCCCGCTGTCTTGGCAAATCGGTCAGTTTGACTTACTATATGGTCAGGCTTCCTGTCTAATATAACACAGAACGATTGCACACGAAAGGGGTATCCCTGTGACACACACCCCCGCCCTCGTCAGCGTCGACCGCACACGCCTCGACCGCTCGCTCTGGTACTCTGGTTATCTGCTGACCCTGCTGGCCACCGGCGAGGAGACCGGTGGGCGCTTCTCGCTGGTCGAGGAAGTCGGCCGCAAGGGCGTGAGCGCCGACACACCGCTGCACCTCCACACCCGTGAGGACGAGGGCTTTTACGTGCTCGCGGGCGAGGTCACGTTCTACGTCGGTGACGAGGTGATCCACGCCACCGCGGGAAGCTATGTCATGCTGCCACGGGGCGTCCCACACCGCTTCACGCTGGAGTCCGACCACGTTCGCATGCTCAATCTCTGCTCGCCGGCCGGGTTCGAGGGCTTCTTCCAGGCGCTGAGCGTGCCGGCTGGGGCGATGACGTTGCCACCGCCGCCCGATGGTCCGCCGGATATCGAGCGCCTGATCGCCACCGCGGCTACGTATGGCGTCGAGATCCTCGGGCCGCCGCCGACCGACGACCGCGCATAGCGCTTCGAGCAGTGCCCGGCATGTGCGGCTCCCACCTGCTGCTCGATGGCATTGAAGCGCACAACCGCGATCGCCTCGGCAACGGGGCCAGCGCCCTGTTCATCGCTGGCCCCGTTGTTGCTCACCGCGCAACTACACGCCAATCACCAACCATCTACACAACTCCTGAACATCCCGGCGCTATCATCACTGTAGCGCCGGTGCCGTCCCCTGTCGTTGGCGGCGGCCACGGCATGTACTGGAACAGGAGTGTGTTGATCACCGTGCGCTCGGGCGCTTCGAGCAGCGGCGGCGTGCGTGGGGCCGTGGGCGGCAGCGCCACGCTCACCCTGGCCGACGCCGAGGCCTTGCGTGACCCGAGCCGCGCCCCCCATGTGGCCGCGGTCTCAGCCGAGTACGGCAGCTTCGCCCAGCTAGTGGCCGGCGACAGCAATACCAACGCCCAGGTGACGGGCGCGACCCCGGCCTTCACCACGGTGCACAACACCACGGTCGCCGCGGGCAGCTTCATCACCGAGGAGGAGCAGCGATCGCCAGGGTGGTGGTGCTGGGCGCGAACGTTGCCGAGACACTCTTCGGTGAGGCCGACCCGCTCGACCAGCGGGTGCGCATTGCCGGCCAGCCCTTCACCGTGATCGGCGTGCTGGCAAGCACCGGTGGCACCGGCCTCGGCTCGGCCGACGATGGGGTGTTCGTGCCGCTCGCCACCGCCCAGCGGGTGCTCTTCGGCGCCCGCTCCGTGGGCGGCAGCTGGACGGTGAACACGATCGCGGTGCAGGCGACGAGCGCCGACACGGTGGACGCGGCGCTGAGTGAGGTAGAGACGACGCTTCGCGAGCAGCACAAACTGCCCGCCGACGGCAGTAACGACGACTTCAGCGCAATCAACCAGGCGACGATCCTGGAGACGGTCACGCAGACCACCCGGATGCTCACCCTGTTCCTGGCAGCGATCGCGGCGATCTCGCTGGTGGTGGGCGGCATCGGGATCATGAACATCATGCTGGTGTCGGTACGCGAGCGAACCAGGGAGATCGGACTGCGCAAGGCCCTCGGCGCGCGGGAGGGTGACATCCTGCTCCAGTTCCTCTTCGAGGCGTTGGCCCTCTCGGCGGCTGGCGGGTTGCTCGGGCTGCTGATCGGCAGCGGCATCGCCCTGATCGTCAACGCCATCGGGCTGATAACCGCGGTGCTGAGCTGGGACGTGGCCCTGCTGGCCTCTGGCTTCGCGCTCGCGGTGGGGCTGTTCTTCGGCATCGCTCCGGCCCGCAGTGCGGCCCGCCTCGACCCGATCGTCGCCCTGCGCTCGGAGTGATACCAATTACGATTGAAGATGCCGCATGCTTGTCATTCCGAGCGCAGCGAGGAATCTGAGCGGGTCGCGCAAGACCCCTCGCTCT
>DAOUBZ010000330.1:0-36113 GCA_034432515.1 Chloroflexaceae bacterium
CCGGGTTGCTCGTTGGTTTTGGCGGCTCCGCCGCCAAAACCAACGAGCAACCACCTTGTCGGACGGCGTAGCCGCCCCACAGCCCACTGCCGGAGGCGGCCGTTGCACAAGGCCCTGCATAACCCTGCAGCCAGGTTGACGCCCCATCCTCCAGCGGCTACAATAACCGGGATGGTATTCTGCTCCCCACCGAAGTGAGCGCCCATGTTTGAAAGTCTCTCCGACCGCCTCCAGGCGGTCTTTCAAAAACTCGGCAGCAAGGGCCGCCTCGATGAGAACGATGTGCGCGAGGCAATGAAGGCGGTCCGCCTGGCCCTGCTCGAAGCCGATGTCAATTTCAAGGTCGTCAAGGATTTTGTCGCCACCGTGACCGAGCAGGCGATCGGCGAGGAGGTGACAAAGAGCCTCACGCCCCACCAGCAGGTGGTCAAGATCGTTCATAACGAACTGATCAACCTGCTGGGTGTCGACAATGCCCCGCTCCAGGAGGCCCGGCCCGGCCCGACGGTGATCATGCTCGTCGGCCTCCAGGGCACCGGCAAGACGACCCTTGCGGCCAAGCTGGCCCTGCACCTGCGCAAGAAGGGCCGCCGCGTCATGCTTGTCGCCTGCGACGTCTACCGTCCCGCCGCGATTACCCAGCTGCAGACGCTCGGCAAACAGCTGAACGTGCCAGTCTACAGCGAGGGTACTCCCGCCCGGCCGCCGGATATCGCGGCCAATGCCGTTGAGCAGGCGAAGCGCGACCTGACCAACGTTGTGATCATCGACACCGCCGGGCGGCTGCAGATCGACGAGCCCCTGATGCAGGAGCTCGAACAGATCGACGCCCGCGTGCATCCCACCGAGCGCCTGCTGGTTGTTGATGCGATGACCGGCCAGGAGGCGGTGCGTGTCGCCGAGACGTTCAACCAGCGCGTCAACCTGACCGGCCTGGTGATGACCAAGATGGACGGCGATGCCCGTGGTGGCGCCGCGCTCTCGGTGCGCGCCGTCACCGGCGTGCCGATCAAGTTCCTCTCCACCGGCGAAAAGGTTGATACCCACACCCTTGAGCCCTTCTACCCCGACCGGCTGGCCTCGCGTATCCTCGGCATGGGCGACGTGCTCTCGCTCATCGAAAAGGCCGAGCAGATGTACGATGCCGAGCAGGCCCGGGCCATGGAGAAGAAGCTGCGCAAGGGCAAGTTCGACTTCGAGGATTTCCTCACCTCGATGCAGCAGATGCGAAAGCTCGGCCCGCTCCAGGAACTGCTCAAGCTGATCCCCGGTATGGGCCAACTCGCTCGCAACGAGGAACTGGTCGACGAGCGCCAGCTCAAGCGCGTCGAGGCGATCATCTACTCGATGACCATCTACGAGCGCCGGAACCCCGAGGTGATCAAGGGTAGCCGCCGCGCCCGCATCGCGCGTGGCAGCGGCACCAGCGAACAGGACGTGTCCGCCCTGGTCAAGCAGTTTCAACAGATGCAACGCATGATGAAGCAGATCGCCGGCGACCAGGGCGGCAAGGGCGGCCGCCGCGGTGGGCGCGGTGGCCGCGGTGGGCGTGGCGGCCCCGGTGGACCTGGTGGCCTCGATATTAACGAGTTGATGAAGATGCTCAAGTGAGCAGCGGTTGTTGGGGTGGTATTGGCGGCTACGCCGCCACCACCGCAACAACGATTTCCGACTTTGCATCCGCCCTGACGGCCCTGTGGCGCCGCATGCGCTGGCCGCGACCTGTGGTATAATCAGCAGTTAGTTGTGAGCATTGGCAACTGGAGGTAGTGCGCACCTATGGTTAAGATCCGTCTTCGCCGCACCGGCAAGACCAAGCAGCCCAGCTACCGCGTGGTCGTTGCCGACTCGCGCTCGCCGCGCGACGGCAAGTTTATCGAGATTATTGGTCATTACAACCCGATCCGCCAGCCGAAAGTATTGGAGATCAAGGCTGACCGTGCCCGCTACTGGCTTGGCGTGGGCGCCCAACCCACTGATACGGTCGTGAGCCTGCTCAAGCGCGTCAATGTGCTCGATGAGAATGGTCAACTCACGCCCTCATGAAAGCGCTGCTCGAGTATATCGCCCTCAACCTTGTCGATAACCACGAGGCCGTGCAGATCAAAGAGCGCGTCGGCCGCTTTACCGTTACCTACGAACTCTCCGTCGCCCCGGATGAGACGGGCAAGGTCATCGGTCGGAGCGGCCGGGTTGCCAAGGCGATCCGCGATCTCATGGGCGTCGCCGCCGCGCGCCAGAGTAAACGGGTCCACGTGGATATCGAGTAGATGCTGATGCACTGTACGCAGGAGGGACGCAGGCATCCTGCGCCCCTCCTGTTGCATCTATGGACGGAATGAGCGCCCCATCGCCCGACGAACTGCTGCTGATCGGCCAGGTTGCGGCGCCCTTCGGCACCCGCGGCCAGCTCAAGGTCAAGTCGTACACCGACCGGCCCGATCATCTCCGCCGTCACGTGCGCATTGTCTACCTGGGCAAGGAGCGCACCCCCCACACCCTGACCGGCGTCTTCGAGCATAAGCCGGGGCTACTCATCCTCAGCCTGCGCGAGATCACCAGTCGCGCCGCCGCCGATGACCTGCGTGGCTGCGAGATCTTCATCCGCGAGACCGAAGCTGCACCGCTTGCCGAGGACGAGTACTTTCTCCACCAGCTGGTCGGGCTTGCCGCCGTCACCGTGGCGGGCGAAGCCCTCGGCCAGGTGCGCGAGGTCCTCGAAACAGGCGCCGGCGAAGTGCTGGTGATCAGTCGCTCCGGCAGCGCCGATGCCCTGGTGCCCATGGTGCGCGACTTTATCGCCGAGCTCGACATCCCCGGCGGGCGGATCGTGATCAGACCGATCGCGGGGCTCCTCTGATCCTGGTGCTACTGCGCCACAGGCAGGGTGATGCGAAAGGTGGTGCCGCCGCCCTCGGCCGAGCGTACCGCCAGATCACCGTGATGTTGCTCGACGATCGTGTAGCTCACCGCAAGCCCGAGACCGGTGCCCTTGGTGCGAGTCGTGTAGAAGGGCTCGAAGATCTTCGGCAGATCTTGCGCGGGGATGCCGCTCCCGGTGTCGCTGATCTCGATCACCACGACCGGCCCGGCGGACCGATCGCCGGTGCTCGCCGCTAGCACCGTCACAAAGCCCGCCTCGTCCAACTCCGCGTCCGCCTCGACCAGATAGGCCCGCACCCCCAGTTCACCACCATCAGGCATGGCCTCGAGCGCATTGAAGATCAGGTTGAAGCAGACCTGCTTGAGATGGTTGCTGATCGCAAAGACGCGGGGCAGCCGCCCGGGGCGCTCGCGCACGAGGCGCACCTTGCGCTCGGCAAGCTGCGCCTCGGTAAGTGGCAGGACCGCATCGATGATCTCATTGACGTCGACCGGGCGCATGCCCTCGCGGCCGGGCCGATAGAACTCGAGCATACGCTGCACGATACTGATCAGCCGCTCGATCTCCTCCTGGGTCATCGCGAGATAGCGCTGGCGTTTCTCTTCGCTCAGGGGCCGACTCAGCAGCAGATGGACCGAATTGTGGATCGCCTGGAGCGGGTTGTTGATCTCGTGGGCCAGTGAGGCCGAGAGCCGGCCCAGGGCGGCGAGCTTTTCAGCCTGCACCAGCTGCTTGGCGATACGCTGGCGCTCGCTGATATCGCGCGCGATGACCAGCAGGAGTTGTTCGCCCGCGTGGGGTACGGCGCTGAGACTCAGCGCCACGGGCGTCGCCTGGCCATGCCTGGTACGCAGCTCGGTCTCGATCTCCTGGCCCTCACGCGGCGTCGCGCCATTGGCTCGCTCACCCAGGCCCTGCGCCAGTTCAGCGAGGGCCGGTAGCAACTGGCCTGGCTCGAGCGCGCGCAACTCATCGGGGCGATAGCCACTGAGTTGCTCCAGGGCCAGGTTGGCGTCAAGAATGGCCTGCCCCGCCGCATCGAGCAGCAGCACCGCGTCGCTGGCATGCTGCAGCAGCGCGCGATAGCGCCCCTCGGACGAGGCAACCCGCGTGTAGAGCCGCGCGTTCTCGATCGCGATCGCCGCCTGGGCGGCCAGCAGCATGAGCAACTCCTGGTCGGCTTCGGTGAAGGGCGAACTGGTGCGCTCTTTGGCCGCGTTCAGCACGCCCAGCACACGCTCGCCGGCGAGCACCGGCACCGAGAGGGCCGAGACAATCCGATCCTTGAAGAGCGCGTCGCGCAAATGGTCGACAGGCGGGGTGATCATCCCACCGGCATCGACGCGCAGTGGCTGGCGCTGCGTCGCCACCCACCCGGCGACGCTACGTGCCACTGGCACCTGGTGGCCCACCTGCACCGGCGCCGGCAGCCCCGAGCAGGCAACGATGCGCAGCCACTGGCCATCCTCCTCGAGCAGCATCAGCGAGGCCCGGTCGGCATCAAGCTCGGCGCGCACTGTCTCGATGATCAGGTCCTGAAGGCGGGGCAGATCCAGCTCACCCAGCAAGCGCTCGCCCACCTGCACGACGGGGCGCAGGGCTGCTACCCGGTCGCGCGAACGGGCCGCACGTCGTTCCCCGGCGATCTCGAGGGCGGTGGTGTGCAGTTCCTCGGCGGAAAACGGCTTGAGCAGCAGGCCGCGGGCCCCCAGGCGCATCGCCTGGACGGCGTACTCAACCCCGGCGCCAGCGCTGATCAGCAGGATGGGCACACTCAGATGGCGCTCGCGCAACTGCCGGAGCAGGCTCAGACCGTCCCCGTCCGGCATAGAGCTGTCAAGCAGCACCAGGTCGTAGGGACGCGCGAGCAGCGTCGGCAGCGCGGCGACGGGCGAGTCCAGGGCGTCAACGGCGAAGCCGGCGCCGCGCAGGGTCTCGCTGCAGAAGTCACGTGTGACTACGTCGTCGTCAATCACCAGGGCGCGCCCGGAGTGATACTGCATAGTGTACTGTGAGCGTTATAGGCCGCCGCCACGGTTCACGTTGACGGCCTATGATCACTCAGGGGTTCAGACGGCGTTCGAGCTCCTGCCAGACCGCTTCGGCCGGCAGGTTCTGGCTTTCCATCAGCACCAGACTGTGATAGAACAGGTCGGCCAGTTCATAGGCGAGTTCGGGCTGCGAGGCGTTTTTTGCGGCGATGATCACTTCGGCCGCCTCCTCGCCGATCTTCTTGCCGATACGATCGACCCCGCCCTGCAGCAGCTTCGCGGTGTAGGATTGTTCCGGCGCTGTGGCACGCCGCGCGCGCACCACGTCGGCCAGGCGCGCGAGGGTGGCGGCAGGCGGGGTTGAGCGGCTGACGACCTCACCCGCCAGGTCGCGATGAAAGCAACTCCGCGCACCGGTGTGGCAGGTTGGCCCGGCGGGCTCCGCCAGCACCAACAGCGCGTCATCATCGCAGTCGCGGCGCAGTTCCACCAGGCGCAGCACATTGCCGCTTGTCTCGCCCTTGCGCCAGATGGCCTGGCGGGAGCGGCTCCAGAAGGTGACCAGGCCGCTTTCACGGGTCAGGCGCAGCGCCTCGGCGTTCATATAGCCCAGCATAAGCACCTCGCCGCTGCGGGCGTGCTGCACAATCGCTGGGATGAGGCCAGACTGGTCGAAGCGCAGGTTCATCGTCGCGTCCACAGGCGGGCAGCCTTTCACGCTCCAGCGGGTCAATGTCTGAAGTGGCGACGCCCGGTAAAGACCATCGCGGCCCCGGCAGCGTCTGCTGCAGCGATCACCTCCGCGTCGCGCAGCGAGCCCCCCGGCTGGATCACTGCCGTCGCCCCGGCGCGCAGTGCCGTCTCAACCCCATCGGCGAAGGGGAAGAGGGCATCGCTGGCCACCACGCTACCCGCCAGCGAGAGACCGGCCTGCTCCGCCTTCCATACGGCCAGGCGCGAGCTATCCACCCGGCTCATCTGTCCGGCGCCAATGCCAAGCGTGCGGTCCGAGCCGGCATAGACGATCGCATTGGACTTGACGTGCTTGACCACGCGCCAGGCGAAGCGCAGCGCCTGCTGCTCCTCGGGCGTCGGTGCGCGCCGGGTGACGACACGCCACTCCTCGGCCGCCAGTGGCGCGTGGTCAGCCTCCTGGGCGAGCACGCCACCGGGCACGCTACGCAGCACGATCGCGGGCCCGTGGCTGACGGGGCGCAGGGCCTTGAGCAGCCGCAGGTTCTTCTTCTTGCGCAGGTGCTCGAGCGCATCCGGAGCGAACTCCGGGGCGATGATGATCTCGGTAAAGATCTCACTGATCGCCCGAGCCAGATCCAGATCGAGGGGCTGGTTGGCGACGATGATGCCGCCGAAGGGCGCCTCGCGGTCGGTGGCGAAGGCCCGTTCCCAGGCTTCACGCAGGGTGGCAGCGCTGCCGACGCCACAGGGGTTGGTATGTTTGATGATCGCGACCGTCGCGCCTTCGCTGGCGGGAAACTCCTCGATCAACTCGGCGGCGGCACTCGTATCCAGGATGTTGTTATAGGAGAGCTCCTTGCCGTGCAGTTGCGCAAACAGCTCCTGAAACTGCCCGTAGAGAGCGGCGCGCTGGTGTGGATTCTCGCCATAACGCAGCGGCTGGACCTGCGGCCAGGCCATCGTCAGCAGCGGGGGCAGCGGATCGGCGGCGAGATAGGCGGCAATCGCGGCATCGTAGGCAGCAGTGTGGGCAAAGCACCTGGCGGCCAACTGGCGCCGCAGCTCGGGCGGGACGTGGCCGGCGCGCAGCGCCTCGAGCACGGGAGCGTAATCGGCAGGGTCAACCAGCGGCAGCACGTGGGCAAAGTTCTTCGCGGCGGCGCGAAGCAGAGCAACGCCACCGATATCGATCTGCTCGATCGCCTCATCAAGCGTCACCTCAGGGCGGGCAACCGTCTGCTGGAACGGGTAGAGGTTGACGACCAGCAGGTCGATCGGGGCGAGGCCGTGCTCGGCGAGTTGGGCCAGATGCTCGGGACGATCGCGGCGGGCGAGCAGGCCAGCGTGGATGGCCGGGTGGAGCGTTTTCACCCGGCCGTCGAGGATTTCGGGGAAGCCGGTAACGGCGCTGACCGGAATAGCCGGCAGGCCCGCCTCGGCGAGCATGCGCTGTGTGTTCCCGGTCGAGATCAACTCAAAGCCGAGGCCCACTAGCGCACGGGCCAGATCGAGCACCCCCGTCTTATCGTAGACACTGAGTAGAGCGCGCACGCAGACTCCGTACGCTGCAGCCGATGGCCAATCACGGGCTGCACGCGACAACAAACCGCCGCCCCAGGCGACGGGCAGGGTCGCAACGGCGCTATTCTATCACACCTGGCGGGCGTTCGCGCAGCGCGGCGGCCTGCACCTGGTCGGCGCGGGCGCGCAGGGCACGCGCAGCGGCCCGCGCGCGCTCGGGGCCAACCACCCGGGCCGCGCCCTGCTCGAAATGGTCCACCGCCGTGAGCATCTGGGCGCCACTGGCCCGGCTCGGGTCGCTGATGCCCGCCTGACGGTAGGCCGCGTCGAGCAGTGCAGCGGCGCCAGCGCCGACAACGCTGACCGCAATGCGTTCGAATTCAGGGGCCAGGGTTTCGCCCAGGCTCGGCTCACGCATCTCGATCAGCCCGCTCTGCAACAACTGGGCAATGATCTCGCAGGTGCGGAAGTCGCCCAGCCCGCTGCGCTGGGCGATCTGGGCGATCGTATTCTTGCCGTTGATCATGGTCAGCACGCGCCATTCTTCGGCCTCAACATTGATCTCGCCGGCATCGCTGGCCGGATTGGGCACGAGGCGCGGCACAAGCGCAAGCGAGGGCACGTGCTGTTGGATGGTGGCCCAGGCATCCTGGCGCATAACCCCTTCCATAATGATCGCCTCGTTGGAGCGGGTGATCGTCGGGGTCTCGAGGCGCCGATCATCATAGAAGCGGAAGGGGCCTGCGTTGAGCGTAAAAAACGTATAGACGGCCTCAAGCGGCCGCATTCCGGGGATGCTCGCGCCGATAATTTTGCCATCGCGAAAATATAGCCAGCCCTCATAGGTCTGGCCGGAGCGTTGCCCACGGATATGAACGCCGCCGGTCTTCTTGCTCAGATCGACGAGCTGGATAATATCGGTGAGTGGGAATTCACTCAGATCGCCAGAAAGGGCCATGGTTTCACCGCAGAGGGCCGCGCAGCGAACGACAGGGAGCGCTTGCCTGCTTGCTGTGCCACCTGCGCGCCTCCCCGGATACCCGGCCGGGATGAGCGGGCTCCGCAGCACATCGCTACAGCTTGCTGATCACCGCCCGGCTGATAGCGCGCAGGGTCTCGAAGACGCCTGCGCCGGTCGTGGCGACCGCCTCGATGCGCGGCCAGTTCATCCGGTTGACCCCGAGGAAGTGATCCATCGTCTGCACCGAGGCGATGACCTCCCCGGGAAGATCGCGCTTATTGTACTGTAGCACAATTGGGAACTCAGCGAAGCGCTTGTTTTGCCGGGTTACATTCTGGGCAAGCTCACGCAGACTATTGACATTCTCCTGCATCTTATGCTTGCTCGAATCGGCGACGAAGACCACGCCATCGGCGCCATTCAGCACCGCAACCCGGGTGCGCTCGTAGAGCACCTGTCCGGGGACGGTGTAGAGGTGAAAGCGGGTCTGGAAGCCGCGGACCTTGCCAAGATCGAGCGGGAGGAAATCGAAGAACAGGGTGCGTTCGGTTTCCGTCGCGATCGAGAGCAGGTCACCCTTGACATCTTTCGGCACCTGGCTGTGGATGTACTGCAGATTCGTCGTCTTCCCGCCCATACCAGGGCCGTAGTAGACGATCTTGCAGTGTATTTCGCGTGCCGCAACATTAATCAGCGCCATAGGTTCGCTCGCATGCCTGTTCAGTGGGATGGGGGCGGCGTGCGCCGTCACGGGGCGGACCGCCGTGCCGTGCGGGTACCTGGCGGCGGCCATCGCCCGCCAGGAGCTAGTCGCGGAAGAGCAGGTCGATGGTATCTTCCATCGAGGTGCGGAACGAGGAGCCGAGCACTTCGTCACGCGCCTTGTGCTGCTGCCGAACCCGCTCGAGCACCGAAGCCAGTTCGTCGGTGGCCTTCTTGGTCAGTACCTTCACCAGGCCGATATGGGTGCCCTTGTTGAAGATGATACACAGGATCCACTGCTCCTCGATAAGGGCGATGAAGATATTCTCGCGTACCCCTTGCTGGAAGGAGGCCCGAAAGTCACGCTCGCGCAGCAGCTTGGCCACCTCGCGCGAGGAGGCGAAGACGCCGGCGATCAGCGCGCCCAGAGCGGTAATATCCTGGCGATCACCGTCACCCTTGGAGGAGATCACCTGGCCGCTCTTGTCAAGGAGCAGGGCGTAATCGCTGCCGGTATCCTCGACCAGGCGGCCAAGGCACTCCTCGATCTGCCCGAGTTCCTCAGTGGGGACAATGATACTTGTCAGCTGTGGGTCCATCGCGGCCTACCTTATCGCAAGCTAGTCGGAGTACAGTCGGGTGTGCACTCCCCGGAAAATTATAGCACAGCGCCGGCAACAACTTATGTCAGATCGCGCTGAGCGCCTCCAGCAGGTCGTCACGGTGTTTGGCGACCAGAAAGCGGACGTAGCCCAGATCCTCGCGGGCGTCGGCGAGCACCAGCAGCATCGCATCACCGCTGATCGGCTCGATCAGCACGATGCCCTGCTCATACTCCAGCAGGGTCTGCACCGTGCCACCCTTGGCGATCTCACGGCCAAGCGCCTCGGCCATCGCCAGCCCATTCGAGGCCACCGCACAGACCGCGTCCACGTCAACACCGGGGCCGGCAACACTCTCGATCAGCAACCCGTCGGTGGCGACCACCGCGGCCAGTTCAACGCTGTTGGCGGCGCGAAAGCGATCCAGCAGCTGCTGTAGCCTGGCACTCATCTGTGTCTCCTCTTGCAGCGTGCCCCGCCACAAGCGGGGCAACGAGCATTGTCATTATACACGGGGCGCTAACCGTACTGCGACCACTAGCAATGGGAGGACTACCCATCGGCACTATTGCTGCGCTCACGCTCCTTGGGCGGGCGCCCGGTCCGGATATTGCGCAGCGAGTGGATGGTCGCGGCAATCGCCCGATCGGCCCAGCCGTAGATCGTCGGGCGGCTCTTCTGCAGATCCTCGGCGATCTGGGTGACATTCGTGCGGTATTCCGGGTCGAAGGTGGCCAGGTTGATCCGGGCAGAGGCGACAATCTGCTGAATCTCGTCCTCGGTCAGTCCGTGCTCACGGATGAGCTTTCTGGCCCGTTTACTGGAAAGATCGAGCTGCATGTCCCGCTCCTTGCCAAACCGCTCCCCGTGCGCCAACCTGCACCGTCACCCATCCCCACCACGGCCTGAGTGTAAGTATTTATCATCATACCATGTGGAAAGCATGCTGTCGAGTCTGGTTTGTAAACAGTATTCATGTGCCCTGCGCCAGGCGCCAGCAATGTGGATAACATAGCTGTTACGGCATCTAATAGCAAACACCTGTGCGTGCGGGAGACCGGGTCATCAGACCGAAAGAGCGGGGGTACTCTCATGATAATGTTTAACATGCCTGTGCGGTAAGCATCCAGAGCGTTGTAAAGCCTTGTTAGCCGGTTCGGGAGCGCCGGGCGCTATGGTACAATGGGCCGGCGGAGGCCCCATGATCGAACCCGGCGACCAGCGTCTGCGGCAGCGGGAATACCTGCTCCAGATCAGCCGCGCGATGACCGCGCAGCTTGACCTGATCAGTGTGCTCTCGCTCGTGATCAGCTATGCCGTCGAGATGACTGCCGGCACCTCGGGCCTGATCGCGCTCTACGATGAAGATGGCAACGACGAGTTGCGCATCCGCGCCTCAGCGCATCTGACCCGTCAGGACTGGCCGGCCTTCGCCCGCCTGCTCACCCTGCCGATCAGCGAATTGCCGCGCCGTGGGGAAGCGGTGCTGCGCGAGATCGCCGCCGATACCGGGCTGACCCTGCGCCAGATGATCGCCCTGCCGCTGGTGCTGCGCGACACCCCGGTCGGCGTGATCTATGTCTTTCGCGCCGCGCTGAATGTCGCCTTCTCCGCCGATGACCGGCAGGTGCTGCAGGATTTCGCCGACCAGGCGGCGATCGCGGTCTCCAATGCCCGGCTCTACCAGAGTGTGCTGCGCGAGAAGCAACGCCTCGACGCCAGTATCGAGCAATCGGCCGATGGGGTCATGATCATCGATAGCCGCTGGCGGATTGTGACCTTCAACAAGGCCATGGAGCACCTGACCGGCTGGTCACGTGAGGAGGCGATTGGCCGCCCCTGCGCGGAAGTGCTTGCTATCCAGAGCACCCAGGGCACCAATATCTGCCTGGTAGACTGCCCGCTCAACCGCCTGCCCTACGCCCCGAATCCGGTGGTTGAGGGCCGCATCGCCACCCGTGATGGGCGCGAGCTCTTTGTGCAGAGCCGCTATGCGCCGCAGCGTGGGCCCCAGGGCCAGTTCCTGGGCGCGATCGCCAATGTGCGCGATATCACCACGCAGAAGCAGGAAGAGCAGTTGCAGAATACCTTCATCTCGGTGATCTCCCACGAACTGAAGACGCCGGTCAGTATCATCAAGGGCTACGCCGGCACGCTACGCCGTGATGATGTCAGCTTCACCCCCGAGCAGTACCGTGAGGGTCTGGCCGTGATCGAGGATGAGGCTGACCGCCTAGCGCGCCACATCCAGGATCTGCTCGATGTCTCGCGGCTAACCGCCGGTGGCCTGCGCCTTGAATTGACCGACTTCGCCCTGGCCACGCTGGCCGCCGATGTGGTGCGCGGCTTCGCCGCCACCGCGGGCGAGCACTACAAGTTCGAACTGCGCTTTCCCGACGATATGCCCCCGGTTCATGCCGACTATGAGCGTGTGCGCCAGGTGCTGAGCAACCTGGTCTCCAATGCGGTGAAGTACAGCCCCGAGGGCGGCGTGATCCGCCTGGGTGGCTGGGCCGAGGGCGACTTCGCGGTCTGCTATGTCGCCGATCAGGGCATCGGCATCCCGCCCGAGGAGCAGGCAGCGATCTTCCGCCGCTTCTACCGTGTGGACAATCGCCTCTCGCGCGAGACGCAGGGCAGCGGCCTGGGCCTCTTCCTGACCCGGGCGATCGTCGAGGCCCACGGCGGGCGGATTTGGGTGGAGAGCCAGGTCGGCAAGGGCGCGCGCTTCGTATTCACCCTGCCGCTCGGCCGCCGCCGCCTCGTCGACGAGGCCGGGCAATCGGAGGTGACAGGGTGACGGGATGACGTGGTGACGGGGTGAGGCCGAAGCATTCGCCACCGCGGGTGCCGTTGCCCGGTGTACGCCTGCGGTGGCGAATGCTTAGGCACTACGGGGCGACATCGTGCCCACGTCACGTGGCACCCGGTCACCGCGTCACCCCATCACCCCGTCCCCGCGTCGCCGTGTCCCCGCGTCGCCTCCTCCCGCCCCAAAACGGGCCGTGCGCTGCGTTTGCTCCTGTAGCGACGATCAATTGGCGTACGAGCTTCAGGAGTATGCACGATGTACCAGATCGCAATCAGCAGCGGCCGCTGGACCCTGCGCCTGGCGAACGGATACGCGCTCCAGGGCCAGGCCCGGGACTCGGCCGAGGCGCTGCGACGGGCCAGCGCGTTGGCCGTGCGGCTCGATGCCTGGGCCCGGCAGCGCCGCCCGCCCTGCCCGCCGCGCGACTCCCTGCATACCCCCCGGGGGTAATCTGGATCACTACCGGCCGATGAGCCTCGTGGTATACTGCGTGCGGTAGACCCGTAGGGGGTATGCTGTTCTGTGCGTGTTCGAGGAGGGAAGGATGCACAGCAAAGTTGTGATCATCGGTTCCGGCCCCGCCGGGCTCACCGCGGCGCTCTATGCCGCCCGCGCCAACCTGGAGCCGCTAGTGGTGCGTGGTTTGCAGCCGGGCGGCCTGATCGCTACCACTGCCGAGGTGGAAAACTACCCCGGCTTCGTCGAGGGGATCGGCGGCTTCGAGCTTGCCGACAATATGGAGAAGCAGGCCGCCCGCTTCGGCGCCCAGTTTATGGATACGCTGGTCACCAGCATCGATGCTGCGCAGCGACCCTTTGTGCTACACACCGACAGCGGTGAGACGATCAGCGCCGATACGATCATCGTCTCCACCGGCGCCTCGCCGCGCAAGCTCGGCGTGCCCGGCGAGGAACAGCTGGCCAACCGCGGTGTGAGCTACTGCGCCACCTGCGACGGCTTCTTCTTCCGCGGCAAGAAGGTCGTGGTGGTCGGCGGTGGGAACAGCGCCCTCGATGAGGGCCTCTTCCTGACGCGCTACGTCGATGAGTTGATCATCGTCCATCGCCGCGACAGCCTGCGGGCCGACCCGATCCTCCAGGAGCGGGCCTTCAGCAACGAGAAGGTGCGCTTCATCTGGGACAGCACCGTGGAGGCGATCCTCGGCGACGAGAAGGTCAGCGCGGTGCGCATCAAGAACCTGAAGACCGGCGCGACGAGCGAACTGGCGGTCGACGGCGTGTTCCCCTACATCGGGCATGTGCCGAACACCGGGCTCTTCAAGGGCTTGCTCACGCTCGACGAGGGCGGCTACATTGTCACCGACGGGCGCCAGCGCACCAACGTGCCGGGCATCTTCGCCGCCGGCGACGTGGTGGACCACATCTACCGCCAGGCGATCACCGCCGCCGGCGAGGGCTGCAAGGCGGCGATGGAGGCCACCTGGTACCTGGCCGAGCAGGAGCATGCCGCCAGGAAGGCCGCCCAGGGGGCTACAAGCGCCGTCCTCGGCTGAGCCTCACACCGCCGCGGGGTGACCGGATGACGCGGGGACCGGATGACGCGATGACGCGATGACGCGGCGCCGCGGCGCCCCGATGACGCGGCGCCGCGGGGACCGGATGACGCGTGAACGCGGTGAGGCGACGACGCGGCGACGCGTGGACGCGATGGTCGTCGTCTCCGCGTCGCCGCGCCTCCGCGTCTCCTCGGTTTGCGCGTCAGATACCCGCCACGGCCTGTACCCGGCTGAGGATGCCGAGCAGCAGATTGGGGAAGAGGCCGAAGAGGATCAGGGCCACCACCGCCACGCTGACCGCCGCGGTGAGCGCCGGTGGCGCCGGCAGCGGTTCCTTACTCGCCGGCGGCGCGATGAACATGGCCTTGAGCAGCCGCAGGTAGTAGTACAGGCTGACGATCGTGGTAACGATCGCCACCACGATCAGCCAGCGCGCCCCCGCCTGCCAGCCGACCATAAAGACGTAGAACTTGGCGAAGAAGCCGGCCAGGGGCGGGATGCCGGCCAGCGAGAGCACGCACAGCGTGAGCAGCACCGCCAGCCCGAGGTTGCGCTGCGCCAGCCCATTGAGATCGGCGATCTCGTCGCCGCCCACCGCCAGCGAGATGGCAGCCAGCGCGCCGAAGGCTCCCAGGTTGGTCAGCGTGTAGACTACCAGGTAGTAGAGCAGCGCCGCCGCGCCCTGGTTGCGGTCGAATGACTGGGGCGCAGCCCAGGCCACCAGGGCCAGCAGGATAAAGCCCGCCTGGGCCACGCTCGACCAGGCGAGCAGGCGCTTGGCGTTGGTCTGCGGCAGGGCGGCCAGGTTGCCCACGATCAACGTGAGCAGCGCGAGCAGGGCCAGCACGCTCGTCCAGCCGCCGAGCTCTTCGCCGAAGCTCACGCCGCCGCTGAGCCCGGGGAAGGCCACCGTCAACAGGCGGAAGAGCAGGATGAAGCCCGCTGCCTTCGATGCGGTGGAGATGAAGGCAGTGATCGGCGTCGGCGCGCCCTGGTAGACGTCGGGCGCCCAGCCGTGGAACGGCACCGCCGCCACCTTGTAGCCCACCCCGGCGATGACGAAGATCATCCCCAGGGTGAGCAGCGCCACCCCGGGGCCGGCGTCACGCGAGAGCGCCGCGATGCGGCTGAACTGGGTTAGGTCATTGGCGGTGATGTTGCCGGCCGCGGCGCTGGCGGCGTAGCCATAGGCCAGGCTCATGCCATAGAGCAGGATGCCCGACGACAAGGCGCCGAAGAGGAAGTATTTCATGCCCGCCTCGGAGGAGCGGGTATCGTTGCGGAAGTAGCCGGCGAGGATGTAGAGCGGGATGCTGGTCAACTCCACAGCCAGGTAGGCCATAACCAGTTCGGTGGCGCCGGCCATCAGGCACATGCCGAGGGTTGAGAAGAGGATGAGGGCGTAGAACTCGGCCGGGTGCGCGCTGGGCCGGTAGTCCAGGCAGAGCAGGCTAGTGATGAAGGCTGCGCCGATGAAGCTCAGGCGGGCGATCATGGTCAGATGGTCGGTGGCGAAGGCGTCAATGATCGGCTCGCCACCGGGCCCGCCGCTCTGCAGGTTGCGCAGAATGGTGAGCAGCCATTCAAGCACGGCGTTGCCCACCGGCGCCTCCGGGGCGCGGGTACCGGGGATGTAGGCGCTCTGCAGCAGCGCGATGACGAAGACCAGGCCCAGCCCGATCGCGGTGAGCGACGCCGAGGAGCGCACCCGCTCCAGCTGCGCCTCCGGGCTACGCCCCCACTTCTCGAAGACATCCGAGCCAAGCACCAGCAGCGCCAGCACCAGCAGCAGGATCTCCGGCAGGATGCGGGGGATGTCAGTAATCTGAAACACGGCTACCTCCCGGCCACCACGACCCCATTGAGCTGGGCGACCACTGGCTGGACCCCGGTGCTGATCAACTCGGTGAGAATGCTCGGGTAGACACCCACAACCACGAGGATGACCGCGAGGATGACCGCGCCGCTATACTCCTGCCAGGTGAGCCTGGGCAGCTTGAAGAACTCGGGGTTCTGCACCTCACCGTCGAAGACGGCCCAGACCGCGCGCAGGATGTAGGCCCCGGTGATCGGGATCGACAGCGCGGCAATCACGGCGATCAGGGGGTAACGCTCCCAGACGCCGAGGAAGATCGTGAACTCGGCCCAGAAGCCGGCCAGGCCGGGCATGCCCATCGAGGAGAGCCCGCCGAGGATAAACATCCAGGCGGCGAAGGGCATCACTTTGCGCAGGCCGCCCAGTTCGGGCAACTGCCGGGTGTGGGTACGCTCATAGATCATGCGCCCCACCACGGCGAAGAAGAGCGCGGTCATCACCCCGTGGGCGAACATCTGCAGCACCGCGCCGGTGAGCGCGAGCTGGGTGCCTGCCGCCAGGCCCATGAGCACCAGGCCCATGTGGCTCACCGACGAGTAGCCGATGATGAACTTGGCATCGCGCTGGGCCATGGCGATCGTCGCCCCATAGACCACATTGAGCAGGGTGAGCACCACGATGATCGGCAGCCAGAGGTTGGCGCCAACCGGCATCAGCCACATCGCCGCGCGGAGGCAGCCGTAGGCCCCGAGTTTCATCAGCACGCCCGCGTGCAGCATGCTCACCGCAGTGGGCGCGGCCACGTGACCGGTGGGGCTCCAGGTGTGGAAGGGGAACATGCCCGCCAGCACGGCGAAGCCGACGAACATCGCCGGGAAGAAGATGCGCTGCAGGTCGCCGGCCAGGGTGACACTGCGCGACAGGACGATCATATCGAAGGTGCGCAGCCCCGAGCCGAAGTAGAGCCCGAGCATGCCAATGATCGTCAGCGCGCTGCCGGCCATCAGGAAGAGCGTGAGCTTCATCGCCCCGTACTCTTTGCGTGTGCTGCCCCAGACGCCGATCAGCAGGTACATCGGCAGCACCGCCAGTTCGTAGAAGACGAAGAAGAGGAACAGATCCAGGGCGACGAACACGCCATAGACCCCGGTGGTGAGCAGCAGCAACAGGATCCAGTACTCTTTGACCCGCTCCTCGATGTTCCAGCTCATCAGCGCGCCGGTGAAGATCACCACGCCGTTGAGCACCAGCATCGGCAGGCTGATCCCATCGACGCCAAGCAGGTAGGAGATACCGAGCTGCGGCATCCACTCCAGCCGCTCAACGAACTGGAAATCGCCGCGCAGCGGGTCGTAGGCCAGCCAGACGAGCAGGCAGAGGATGAGCGAGATCAGCGCGAAGACCGCCCCGGTCCAGCGCATTGCCTCGGGGCGGTTCCTGGGGATCAGGGCGATGATCGCGACGGGCACGACCATGCTCAGCCAGATCAGGCTCAGCCAGGGAACCGTAGTCGGGAGGGTGAACAGGCCCATAGCTGCCTTCAAGAGGGCGAGAACGCCCCCCGATATGGGCGCAGCGCACTGCGCCCGTGGGCGTCAGGAAAGCATCTGCTGAAACACGGCCACCAGCTGGGTGGCGGTTGCATTGGCCAGGTTCATCAGCGGCGCCGGGTAGACGCCGATCAGCAGCAGCAGCGCGAGCAGCGGCAGTATCGTCCAGAACTCGCCGGGGCGCAGGTCGGCGAGCGTATCCCAGCGGTCGTTGAGCGGCCCAAGGAAGATGCGCTGGAACATCAGCAGCAGGGCCAGCGCGGTGATGACGAGGCCGATCGTCGCCAGGGCAGTGAAGAGCGCCATGGTGGCCCAGGCGCCACGGAAGATGAAGAACTCGCCGACGAAGCCGGCCAGGCCGGGCAGGCCCAGGTTCGCAAAGAGGGCCGTGCCCATCACCCCGGCGAAGGTCGGCGCGACCACACGCAGCCCGCCGAAGTCGGCCAGGCTCCAGCTCCCGGTACGGGCGTGGAGCGCGCCGGCGAGGTAGAACAGCGCCCCGGTGGAGAGGCCGTGGGCCACCAGTTGCACCATCACGCCATTGAGCGCGATCGCGCGGCTATCCAGGGTCGCGCCGCCGGGCAGAGCCGCCGCCGCGGCAATGCCAAGCATCACGTAGCCCATATGGTTGATCGAGGTATAGGCGATCAGGCGCTTGAGGTCGCCGCCGACATTGGCCAGCGCCCCGAAGGCGCCGGCCACGATGCCCACCAGGGCCAACGCGCCCATCACCGGCGCGAAGTACTGGCTGGCATCCGGCACAAGCGGCAGCATGATGCGCAGCATGCCATAGGCGCCCATCTTGCTCATCACCGCGCTCAGCAGGATGCTGCCAGCCACCGGCGCCTCGGCGTAGGCGTCGGGCAGCCAGGTGTGGAAGGGCCATACGGCCAGCTTGATCGCGAAGGCGACGAAGATCGCCCAGAAGGCGATGCTGGTGTAGAGCAGTGGATAGCGCCCGAGCACGTTCGCGACACCGAGTTGCTCCATGTAGGCGAAGATGATCTCGCGGAGCGTGCCCGTCGCCCCCTCGACCGGCAGGCCACGCCCGAGGCGGCCCAGGTCGATCAGGTTGAAGGTTGGCAGGCCGACCTGGCGCATCGCCAGGTAGATGACCTGGAAGAGCAAGAGCAGGCCGATCGAGCCCGCCATTGTGTAGACAAAGAACTTGAAGGCGGCGTAGCGCCGGTTCTCGCGGCCCCAGCTCTGGATGAGGAAGAATGCCGGGACGAGGCTAAACTCCCAGAAGATGAAGAAGAAGAAGAAGTCGAGCGCCACGAAGAAGCCGAGCATAGCGGCTTCGAGCAGCAGCAGCAGCGCGTAGTGGGGCTTGACCCGGTCGGTCAGGCGCCAGGAGGCCAGGGCCGCCACCGGGGCCATCACGGCGGTGAGCAGCACCAGCGGCATACTCAGGCCGTCCACTCCCAGGAAGTAATCGACACGCACCGCCTGGATCCAGGGCACCTTCTCCACCAGTTGCACGACCCCCTGGCCAGCGGCGGTAGCTGTCGGATCAAACCGCGTCCAGATCATGGCAGCGATGGCGATCGGCACCCCCGTCCAGGCCGTCACCCCAAGCCGCACCATGCGGTCGTCCAGGCGCAGCCAGGCGGCAAGGCCCACCAGCAGGATGCCCACCAGCGGCGACAGCACCAGCAATGTGAGCCACGGCACCCCATCGGGCGATGCCATCAAGTAGGGAGGAAGCTCCATTCGATCACCTGTGGGACGCAGCATGCTGCGCCTGTGCCCGCCTCAGCGCCCGATCACGTACAGGTAAAGCAGCGCCAGTACCACCGCACCACCAAAGACATAGCCGATGTAGTCCTGGGCCTTGCCGGTCTGCAGGCGCCGGGCGCCCTTACCGGTGGTCACCGTGCCGCCGGCGAGCGCATCGGGGCCATCGTTGAACAGCGTATCGTCAACGATGAAGTTCAGCCGCCCGAGGAAGAGCGTCACGCGGCCGATGCCATTGATGATCCCGTTGAGGATGACATCGTCGATGAAGGCCCAGACCAGCGCCAGCAGCGCGGTCAGCCGGACGAAGCTGGCCTGGTAGAACTCATCGATCCGGTACTTCTCGTTGAGCAGCTGAAACACAGCGGGCGCACGCGCCTCCAGCGGGTCGCGGTCGGCGGCCCGGGCGAAGGCCCCGCCATAGAGTGTCCAGCCAGCGGCGATGCCGCCGAGTGCCACCAGCAGCGAGATACCGGCCACCAGTGGGCTGAAGGGCAGCGCCTCCTGGCCCCAGATGCTGGCGAACCAGTGGCCGCCCGGCAGCGCGAAGGGCAGATTGAACAGCCCGCCGGTTACCGCGAAGGCAGCCAGCACCACCAGCGGCGCGATCATCACCGGGTCCTCGTGCCAGTGGGCGCCGGTGTTCTGGTGGCCGTGAGTGTCATGACTCTCGTGGCCATGCCCATCCCCGTGACGATCGGGCGCGAGTGAGGCCTCAGGGTTCTTGAACACAACCGGGCGCTCGCCGCGGTAGTCGCCGAAGAAGACCAGGCGCCACTGGCGGGTCATGTAGAAGGCGGTGAGGAAGGCCGCAACCGCCAGGACACTGAAGACCACCCAGTGGCCGCCCTTGAAGGCATCGGCGAGGATCTCGTCCTTGCTCCAGAAACCGGCGAAGGGGACGACGCCGGCCAGGGCCAGGTAGCCCGCGGTATAGGTCCAGAAGGTCCAGGGGAGCCGTGTGCGCAGGCCACCCATATTGCGGATATCCTGGGCCGTCTGCTGGGCGGCGTACTCGTCCTTGTGGTGGAGGCGTTCAATGACGGGGGTGGCCTCCATCGCGTGGATCACCGAGCCGGAGCCGAGGAAGAGCAGCGCCTTGAAGCAGGCGTGGGTGAGCAGGTGAAACATCGCGGCCACCCAGCCGCCAATGCCGAGCGCCGCGACCATAAAGCCCAGCTGCGAGAGCGTCGAGTAGGCCAGGATGCGCTTGATATCGTACTGCGCCACGGCAATCGTCGCGGCGAAGAGGGCGGTAAAGGCTCCGATGAAGGCGACCACGGCGAGGGCAGCGCCACTGTCGGCCACGAAGATCGGGAAGGTGCGGGCCACCAGGAAGACTCCGGCGGCGACCATGGTGGCCGCGTGGATCAGCGCCGAGACCGGGGTCGGGCCCTCCATCGCATCGGGGAGCCAGACGTGCAGCGGGAACTGAGCCGACTTGCCGATCGTGCCGCCGAAGAGCAGCAGGGCGATGCCGGTAGCATGGCTCAGGCCGAACAGGCCGTCCTCGGCGCCGATGCGCTCCAGGAACGCCGGGTGAAAGATCTCGCCCTCGGCCGTCCCGAAGGCCAGGCTGCCAGCCTGGGTATAGAGGTAAACCATGCCCAGCAGCATCAATACGTCGCCGATGCGCGTGACGATAAAGGCCTTGATCGCGGCGCGGTACGCCTGGGGCCGCTCGTAGAGGAAGCCGATCAGCAGGTAGGAGCAGAGGCCCATGATCTCCCAGGCCATGAAGAAGAGCAGCAGGCTGTCGGCCATCGACATCAGCAGCATGGCCGCGGTGAAGAGCGAGATAAAGCTGAAGAAGCGGCTCTGGCGCGGATTGGCGGCCATATAGCCCAGCGAGAACAGGTGGATGCAGGTGGAGGTCAGCGTCACCATGGCCAGCATAGCCGCCACGGGGGTATCGATGTAGAAGCCCAGTTGCAGCAGACTGGTCCCGGTGGGCGCCCAGTTGATGCGCTGCACCACGTTCGGCTCGGAGAAGCTGAACGCGTGGTCCTTCGCCGCACCGTGGCTCTCGGCTTCGCCGTGGCTGGCAGCTTCACCATGGCCGGCCGCCAGCGTCACCAGTTGGCCATCGCGCAGAGCGAGCCCCTGCGCGGTGGCGGCCAGCAGACCGACGGCCAGCAGCGTCGCCAGGATCATCAGCAGGATGGCCGTCCAGCCACTGGCCGCCTTGTTCCGGCGCAGGGGCGTGAAGGTGATCAGCGCGCAGCCGAGCAGCGGCAGCACCGGGATGAGCCAGGCGGATTGCAGGAAAAATGCCATGGACCCCTCAGCCCTTCAGCGAGTCGACCGTATCAGCGTTGACCGTCAGCCAGTTGCGATAGATGGCGATGATCATGGCCAGGCCGACCGCAGCCTCGGCGGCGGCGACACAGATGATGTAGATAGCAAAGGTCTGGCCGGAGATATAGCGCGGTTCGAGATAGCGCCAGAAGGCCACCAGGTTGATATTGACCGCGTTGAGCATGAGCTCAACACCCATCAGGATGCCGACCATGTTGCGGCGGGAGAGCGCGCCGAACAGGCCGATGCAGAAGAGCGCGCCGGCCACCACGAGCACGGCCTCAAGCGGGATGGCGCTGGTCATCGCTGGCTCTCTCCTTCGCTGATCGGTGCCGCCCGCGGGGCAGGCAGGGACTCACCGGCAGGTGTATCCGATCCGGGGCGCTGGGCCAGCCGTTTGCGCAACTCGTACTCCTCGGCGAGGGTCAGCACGCGCCGGCGGCGGGCCCGCTCCTCAAAGGCGATCACAATTGCGCCGATCAGCGCCACGGTGAGCAAAATGCCTGCCACCTGGAACTGCAGCAGAAACTCGTACACGAAACCCCGCCCGAGTTCCGCGACGCCAGCCAGGGGCTCCGCAGTGCCAGGCGGCCCGGGAGGTGGCGTGATGTTCCAGGGGTGGGTGGCGACGGTGGGCACGATCACCGCGGCGAAGAGCAGCGCCGAGATGGCGCTGGTGAGCCAGAGGCGCCAGCCGCCGACCAGTTGCCGCACGCCCTCGCCCGTTACCTGGCGGGTGAGCATGATCGCGAAGAGGATGAGGATCGAGATCGCGCCGACATAGACCAGCACCTGCACCACGGCCAGGAACTCGGCCTCGAGCAGCAGATAGAGCGCACCCACTCCGAAGAAGCAGGTGATCAGCCACAGGGCGGCGTGGATGACATTGCGCACCACCACCACCATGACGGCGGCGCCCACGATCAGGGCCGCGATCAGCCCGAAGATGATCTGGATGACTGTCGGCATAGCCCCTCTACCGCAACGTGGCGGTCAGTGTGTCGCGGTACTCGTCGATATCCATGCGGTTCTGCTCGGCCCGGCTGGCGGCGAAGATGCGTGCCAGGAACAGGTAGGCGACCACGTTGAGCACGAGGGTCACGACGAAGGCCACGGCCCAGCGCACGATCGGCGCCCAGTTCGCGGTGAAGCTGATCCCCTCAGCCGGCCCCCAGCGGGTCAGCGCGACCCAGATCCCGGCGCTCAGCACATTCACCAGGGTCAGCGGAATGAGGAACTTCCAGCCGAAGTCCATCAACTGATCGACGCGCAGCCGGGGGAAGGCGCCGCGCAGCCAGATCATCACAAAGAAGAAGAAGTAGGTCTTGGCCAGCAGGTAGAAGACGCCGAGGAAGCCGGCCAGCAGATTGAAGATCCAGTTGCCCTCGGGGTTGGCCGGCGAGATCGCCTGGGCGTAGAGCCAGCCGACGCCGGGGCCCTGCCAACCGCCGAAGAAGATCACCGCCGCGATGGCGCAGAGCAGGAAGTTCAGCACATACTGGGCCAGGTAGAACAGGCCGAACTTCATGCCGCTGTACTCGGTCATGTAGCCGGCGACGATCTCCGAGTCGGCCTCCGGGATGTCGAAGGGCGTGCGTTCGCCCTCGGCCAGGGCGGCAATGAAGAAGACGACAAAGGCCAGGAAGCCGACCGGGGTAAAGACGAACCAGCCCAGGCCCAGATCGGGCACACCCGGCACATCGATCTGGCTGATGAACAGCCCGGCCTGAGCGTCGATCAGGCTCACCACCGAGAGCGTGCCGGTGAGCATCACGATCGCCAGCAGGCTCAGCACCGCCGGGATCTCATAGCTGACCATCTGGGCCACGGCGCGCATCGCACCGAGCAGCGCGAACTTGTTGTTCGAGGCCCAGCCGGCCATCATCAGGCCCACGGCGCTGATCGAGGAGATGGCAAAGAAGAAGAGCAGGCCCACATTGAGATCGACCGGCACCATGCCCGGGCCCCAGGGCAGGACGGCAAACATCAGCATGGTTGGCGCCACCACCACGCAGGGGGCAATGAAGTGCACCCACTTATCGGCGGTGGAGGGAACGATGTCCTCCTTGGTAAACATCTTCACGCCGTCGGCCACGGGCTGGAACAGCCCCTGGGGGCCCACGCGATTAGGGCCGATGCGGTCCTGCATCCTGGCGATCGCCCGCCGCTCGTAGTAGGTCAAAAAGAGCATCTGGAAGGGCGCAACGACGAAGAGCAGCGTGGCTACGGCCAGGTGACTGATCAGGCTGATCGCCCAGCCGGGCCAGCCAAAGCCGAGCGTACGGTTGAGGATCGCGTCAATGATATCGTACATCTCACTCGCCCTACTGCTCGGCAGCCTTCTTCGCGGCATTTTTCGCCCGAATGGCGGCCAGGCGCGCCGCCTTCTCATCGACCGGTGCGGCTTCAGCCGCCGGGGCAGCCTCGGTGGCGGGGGGTGCCACCTCAGCCGGTGGGACAGGGGGCGCTGACTCAGCCGTCGGGGTAGCGGTGGTAGCCTCGCCCGCCTGTTTGGCGGCATTCTTCGCCCGGATGGCCGCCAGGCGCGCCGCCTTCTCATCGGCGGGTGTAGCGGGCGCCGCTGCGGGCGCTTCGGCCACCGGGGCGGCGGGGGCCTCGTCCGTCTGTTTGGCGGCATTCTTCGCCGGGATGGCCGCCAGGCGCGCCGCCTTTTCATCGGCGGGCGTAGCGGGCGCTGCCGGGGGGACCTCAGGCGGCGGCGTGCTGCCGGCCTGCTTCGCCGCGTTGGCCGCCTTGATCGCCGCCAGTTTCGCTGCCTTCTCCTCGGGGGTGAGTTTGCGCGCCTCGGCGGGTGGCGTGGCCGGGGCAGCAGGCGGCGGGGTGGCGGGGGTTGCAGCAGCAGCGGCGGCCAGTTCGCGCCGGCGCGCGGCGATCTTCTCGGCCAGGTTGGGCGCCATCCCGATCACATCGGGGCGGCGTTTGATATTGCCCTGGAGCTTCTTCATTGCCCCGTCGCGCACCTCGGTCCAGAGCGTCGGCGCAATGCGCTCGTAGTACGAGATCGGCCGGTTCAGCTGCTCCTTGAACACCGTCAGGCCCTGGTGATCGGCGGTGGAGAGCTCGAAATCGTGGTCCATCTTGATCGCGTCGAAGGGGCAGACCTCAGCGCAGAAGCCGCAACTCATGCAGGCATCGTACTCGATCACAAACTCGGCCACGGCCGGCACCGCCTTGCCGGTGGCCGGGTCCTTGGCCTGCGTCATATGGATGACCTGGGGCGGGCAGATGCGCTCGCACTGGAAGCAGGAGGTGCAGAGCTCGTGGCCGGTCTCCTCATCGTAGAGCAGAATCGGCATGTTGCGGTAGGTCTCGGGCAGCTTCGGGCGCTCCTCGGGATACTCCATGGTGAAGGTCCCGTGGATCTCGCTGAAGCTCACGTTCTTGCGGAACGAGCCCTGCCAGTGCTTCCAGACCACGGCCATGCCATCCAGCAAGCCCTGGCCGGGAACGCGGCGCACCGTGCGCTTGCCGCGCGCCACTTCGATCACACTGCCGCGTTGTATCTGCATCAGCGATCCACCTCACCCATCACGATATCGATACTGCCGAGAATGACCACCACATCGGCGACCTTGTAGCCGCGGCACATATCGCCGAGCGGCGTGAGGTTGATGAACGAGGGCGCGCGCACCTTGTAGCGGTAGGGCTTGCCGCTGCCATCGCTCACCAGGTAGAAGCCGAGTTCACCCTTGGGCGACTCAACCCGGGCGTAGGCATCGCCGACGGGCGGGCGCACATTCTGGCGCGCCTTGGGGTTGATATGACCACCCGTCGCGTCGGGGAGTTGCTCGAGGATCTGCTCGATGATCCGTTTGCTCTGGCGCATCTCTTCGACCCGCACCAGGAAGCGGTCGTAGACATCGCCGACCGTGCCGACCGGCACATCGAAGTCGAAGCGATCGTAGACACTGTAGGGTTCGGCCTTGCGCACATCATAGGGGACGCCCGAGCCCCGCAGGACCGGGCCGGTCACACTGTAGGCCAGGGCCAGTTCTTTGGGCAAGACACCAATGCCCTCGGAGCGCTGCAAGAGGATCTCGTTTTCGCGGAGCAGGCGCTCCAACTCATCGACAAAGGAGGGCATCGCCACCAGCAGATCCTTCAGGCGGGGCATAAAGTCGGGGGGCAGATCGCGGGCCACGCCGCCAAAGCGGAAGTAGTTGCACATCAGGCGCGCGCCGGAGGCCGACTCGAAGAGGTCGAGGATCTTCTCGCGCTCGCGCATACCGAAGGCCAGTTGCGTCTGCCACATGCCCATATCGTTGATCAGAAAGCCGAGGGCACCGGCGTGGTTAAGGATGCGCGTCAACTCGACCATGAGCACGCGGATGTACTCGGCCCGCTCGGGCACCTCGATGCCGGCCAGGCGCTCCACGGCCATAGCGTAGGCATGATTGTTGGCCATCGAGTTAAAGTAATCCAGCCGGTCGGTATAGGGCATGTTCTGCAGATAGCTATTCTGCTCCGCAATCTGCTCATGATTGCGATGCAGGTAGCCAAACACCGGCTTCAGGTCGGTGATCGTCTCGCCATCGACGGTCACGAGCATGCGGAACACGCCATGGGTCGAGGGGTGCTGGGGGCCAATGTTGATCTGCAGCTCTTCGGTCTTTAACATGTCGATCGACTATCCTACTCATCCGCGCCGATATACTTATCACCCTGCTTGGGAAAATCCTTGCGCATCGGCCAGCCTTCGAACTCATCCCACATATAGATGCGCCGGAGGTAGGGATGGCCAACAAAGGTGATGCCAAAGAGGTCGAAGGCCTCGCGCTCGTGGAAGTTTGCCCCCGGCCAGTGGGGGGTGAGCGAGGGCACCTCGGGCTGATCGCGCGGCACGCGCAGCTTGAGCACCAGGGCCTCGCCCCCATCGAGGGTATAGAAGCGGTACACAAGCTCGAAGAGCCCGTCGGCGAGGTAGTCGACCACGGCGATGTCGGAGAGAAAGGCGTAGCCCAGGGTATCACGCATATACAGTGCGGCAGCGACGAGTTGCGCCGGCGCCACCAGCGTATCCCCGGTGAGGAAGGCGCCCGGCTGGGGGCCGTGGGCGGGCGGCGCCGCCACCTGCAGGGGGGCCGCCTCCAGCACGGCGCCTGGCAGGTCGCGGGCCATGCGCTCGCGCAGTTCCTCGGGGCTAAGCCTGGGCATCATCGACCTCGTTGCGCTTCAAGTCATCGACGGCAATCTCGGGGGCCACGCCCTTCGCCTTGAGCGCATGCTCAAGCTCCACGGTCGGGTCCATGATCGGGAAGCTGCGCACGATCTCAGGGTGCTCGATGCGCCCGCTCTTCCGCTCACCCTGCTCGGGTGAGGTGTAGGGGCTGAGCAGGGGCAGGCCACCCACCGGGTCGATCAGCTTGCCCTCCACCTCGAGGCCCTGGGCGCCGAAGGTCGGGACGGGGAAGTCGGTCGTCTGCGGCTTATCGCCCGCGCCATACCAGCGCACGCGCCCGAGCTTCTGGCGGTCGATCTGCTCCTGCAGCGTGATCAGCGCGTGCAGCAGCGCCTCGGGGCGTGGCGGGCAGCCGGGCACATAGACATCCACCGGGACGAGCAGGTCAATCCCGCGGAGCACGTTATAGCCATCGCGGAAGGGGCCGCCGGAGGTGGCGCAGGCGCCCATCGAGATCACATAGCGCGGCTCGGCCATCTGGTTGTAGAGCCGCACCACCTGGGGGGCCATCTTCTTGGTCACCGTGCCGGCGACGATCATCAGATCGGCCTGGCGCGGCGAGGCGCGGAACAACTCGGCGCCGAAGCGCGCCACATCGTAGCGACTGAGGCCGAAGGCCATCATCTCGATCGCGCAGCAGGCCAGGCCAAAGGCCATCGGCCAGATCGATGAGCGGCGCCCCCAGTTGTAGAAGCGGTTGAGGGTCGAGAGGAAAACGCCCTGCCGCTCCAGGTCGATCTGGATCTCTTGCTCACTCATACGCGGTGACGGATCATCGATCACAGAGCTGGGCAGCACACTGCGCCACGGCACCCGGCAGGCGCGAGGCCCGTCGTTGCGACCGACAATCCTAGACCCATTCTAGGGCGCCTTTGCGCCACTCGTAGACGAGGCCCGCGGTGAGCATCAGCAAGAAGACCACCGCCGCCGTGAAGCCGTAGAGCCCGAGCTGGTTGAAGGCCACGGCCCAGGGATAGAGGAAGACGACCTCGATGTCGAAGATGACGAAGGCGAGCGCGTAGAGGTAGTACTGGACCTTGAACTGGACACGGATGTCACCGATGGCCTCCAGGCCGCACTCGTAGGTTGCCTGCTTGATCGGAGTAGGACGTTTGGGGCGCAAAAAGAATGCCAGCAGCAGCGGGGCCAGCGGGAAGGTCACCGCGGCAACGAAGAAGATAGCGATGAAAGCGTAGTTCGCGAGCATGGCCGTCCTGCTGTAAGCGCCAGTAGTGGGTGGAACGCCGCAAGTATAGCATAAGTCTGCGCCAACGCGCAAACGCCCCTTGCGCGAAACAGCGCATCAGAAAGGGGCGAAACCACCCTTGCAATTCATATCACAAGGGAATTATACCTGTTGCCTGAGGGAATATGCTGGCGAAGCGCGCTTCAGGGGGCGATCAATTTGAGCTCCACGCGCCCGACGCGGATCACGTCGCTGTCGTGCACCTCGGTGCTCGCGCTCACTTCAAAGCCATTGAGGTAGGTGCCGTTGGTGCTGTTGAGGTCCTCAAGCATCCACACGCCGTTGCGCCATTCGAGCCGCGCGTGCTCGATGGAGAGGAAGTTATCGTTGAGCGAAACCTCGACATCGGTGCTCCGGCCGATCACGGTGTGCGGGCTGAGCGGAAAGGCTTTGCCGACGGGAATGCCGGTCTGCCCGGCGGCAACCACCACCAGTTGCCCGTAGGGGCTGGCCGGCGCCGGGGCCGGCGCGCCGCTGCGCACGTCGCGGGCCACCACGCGCAGCACCTGCCAGAGGAAGAAGTAGAGCAGAAACACCACGGCTACCCGCAACATAAGCAGGATCACGCCGATGGAGAGATTGGCGAGGTCGAACATGGCGCTCGTCAGTCGTTGGTCGTCACACACCGGTCAGTGGCCGCCAGCAGCGGCAGGCTGACTACTGGTCCTTGAAGGTCAGTTCGAGGCCGCCCAGCGAAACCACATCGCCATCGCGCAACGCGGTCTCGCTGATCCGCGCGCCGTTGACGAAGGTGCCGTTGGTGCTGCCCAGGTCGGTGATCCAGAACCGTCGTTGCCGGTAGCGGAGCTGGGCGTGGTGGCGCGAGACGCGCGTATCCTCAAGGATGACATCGTTGCCCAGGCCGCGCCCGATGGCGACCGCGGTGCTCTCCACCGGGATGGGCTGTGGCCCGGATGGCGTCTGGAGCAGGAGCAAGGCGTGGCGCTTGCGCGCCGGCGGCGCGGCGACGGCCGGAGCCATCACCTGGGTCGTCTCGGCGCCCTGGTTGTTGGTCAACTCGGCGACCACCTGGATGGAGCGCCTGGGCACGGCCGCGTCCTCGGCGAGCGCCACCCGCGGGTGCTCGAGCATAGCAAAACCGCGTTCCTGGGCCAGTTCGCTGAGGTAGGTGGCCATCTCCTGCTCGAGCTGGGCCTGCACCGGCTGGAAGGCCGCAAAATCCTGCGGGTTGAGGAAGGCCCGGTAGAAGCTCGGCACGATCACGCGCTTGACACTGATCGACTGCTGGCTCTCCATCGCCCGCTCGAGCCGCCGCGCGATCTCAACCGGCTGCACGGGACTGCGGAAGAGCCGTGCCACCGACCCCTCCACCAGCTGTTCCATAAACTGTTCGAAGCGGCTCAGTGCCGACACGGCCGGTGCTCCTTACGACAAGGTCTCAGGACGCTTGCTGGTCTGCCAGCAGGTTTGAACCAGGGCGTACCTTAACCGGCTCGCCGAGGTAGATCGGCTCCAGCGCGACCAGGTCGGCGCGCTCACCGGCAGCCAGGCGGCGCCAGGCCAGGTCGGCGAGAAAGGCGGGCCGGCGCAGATTGGCCGCCGGCGCGGGGAAGTGGGCCTGCGCGCCAAGCTGGCGCAGGAGCTGCGCCTGCACCTCGGCATCGAGATCGCCACAGAAGAGCGCCGGGCCGGCTACGGAAGCGCAGAGCTCGGCGAGGGTCACGTTGCGATCCGGTTCGCGGCGCTCAAGCTCCGGGTCGAGGACAAACGCGGCGGTGGCAAAGCGCTCGCGCCCGAGCCGGATCAGCGGGTAGAGCGCGAGCCCGGCCTGGGCGTGCTGGTGGGCCAGCGCGTCCAGGGTACTGACGCCGATCAGGGCCAGCCCGCCCGCGCAGGCCAGGCCCTTGGCCGTGCTCACACCGACGCGCAGCCCGCTCCAACTGCCCGGGCCGAGCGCCACTGCAACCGCGCGCAGGTCGCCCGGTTGGGCGCCGACGTGACGGAGCAACTGGTCGAGCTGGGGCAGCAACTGCGCCGTGTGGTTGCGCCCGGACTCCCAGACGCTCTCGGCCCGCGGCCCGCGCTCGTCGTAGAGGGCAAGCCCGGTGAAGCTGGTGGAGGTGTCGATCGCGAGCAGCATACTATCCGTGAAAGGCCGTCCCCTTGAAAGCGCCAACCAGCTCGACGTAGCGTTGCCCGCGGGGCACGAGCCTGAGCCGGCGCTTGGTCTCACTGAGATGCTGGATGTAGATCGCCAGGTGATCGGCGGGTAGCCGCGCCAGGGCGTGCTCGGGCCATTCGATCAGACAGACGCCATCGCCGGCCCAGAGCTCCTCCAGCCCGATGGTGGCCAACTCGCGCTCCTCGGCGATCCGGTAGAGATCGACATGGTAGATCGGCATCTGCTGCCAGCGACGACCAGCCCGGTATTCGTTGACCAGCACGAAGCTCGGGCTGGTCACCAGATCGTCCGAGCCCAGGCCCCGCACAATGCCCTTGACCAGCTGGGTCTTGCCGACGCCGAAGGTACCGGCGAGCAACAGCAGGTCGCCCGGGCGCAGCTGTTCGCCGAGGCGCTGGCCGACGCGCTCGGTCTGGGCGGCGCTATGACTGATGAAATCAAGCTCGTGGGCCGTCTGGGCCGCGGGCAATCGCTGGTCGCTCATCGTGCGTATTGTAGCACGGCGAGGCATTCGCGGGGATAGCGCCCCTCAGGGCTGGTGCGACGATCCTGCTGGCGAACCTGGCTACACGGGCCGGACGCCCGCGCACGCGGCGTGGGCAAAACGGGGGTTGCTAGCAGGATCGTGCGACGTCCCTGGGTGTGACCGGGTATAGGGGCAGTTCGGGACCAGGGCACTATAGGCGGTAGTCCGACCGCCGGCTATACTACGCTACGGTCTAGATCGCCAACGGTCTCCCTCCCGCTTTCGATCCCACACGCGAGGCCACCACCCCATGCGCTACCTGCTCGACCAGAAATCGTACGACGAGATGCTGCGCTGCCCGAGCCCCCCGCGGGACTGCTACGTCCGTGACCAGGACTACCTCCACCACCTCTATATCGATGGCGTCAAGTACACCGTGGCGCGGGCCGTCTACGCCTGTCTGAAGGAAGCCCAGGCACGCGGCGACAGCGCGGCGGCCTTGCACCTGCAGATGCACGTGCAGGACCTGGAGCGGCTGATCGCCGACGCGCGGGCGCGGGGCGAACCTGTGAGCGGCCTGCGCATGATCGGCGACCCACCGCCAACCGAGGAAGAGGCGCGGCCACAGCTGAACAATAGCTTTCTACCGGACAGCCCACAGACACTGGCAGAAACCGGGCTGAATCGCACTTTTCTCAGCGAGCACTGCCTGCGGATCATCTACAACCGCGGACGGCTGACCGGCCGGGAGCTAGCCGACGCGCTGTGCCTGGGCTACGGGATCGTCGAGGACATCCTCAGCGACCTGCGCCGCGTGGAGCAGGTCGACATCATCGGGCAGAAGGGCTTCGGCGACATCAACTACGAGTACGTGCTCACCCCACGCGGGCAGGAGGCGGCCCAGGCCGCCTTGCAGAAGACCCAGTACGCCGGGCCGGCCCCGGTGCCGATCGAGCGCTGGATCGAGTCGGTCAAGGCCCAGACGGTCAAGAACGTCAAGGTGACGCGCAAGAACATCCGTGATGCCTTTCACGGCCTGGTGATCGACGAGTCGATCCTCAACGCGGTAGGCCCGGCAGTGAACTCGGGCTCCTCGGTAATGCTCTTCGGCTACCCCGGCAATGGCAAGACCACCATCGCCGAGCGCATCACCCACCTGATGGGCGACGACATCTTCATCCCCCAGACGATCTACGCCGACGGGGCCGTGATCAAGCTCTACGACTCGATCGTCCACGAGCCACCCAAACACTCATGGGACGCAGAGCGCGAGTACGACCGGCGCTGGGTGCGGATCAGTCGCCCGGTGGTGATCGTCGGCGGCGAGCTAACGCTCGAGCAGCTGAACCTGATCTACAACGACAGCTCGAAGATCTACGAGGCGCCCTTCCAGATGAAGGCCAACTGCGGGATCTTCCTGATTGACGACTTCGGGCGCCAGCAGGTGCGGGTCTTCGATCTGCTCAACCGCTGGATCGTGCCGCTGGAGAAACGCTACGACTTCCTGAACACCATTACCGGCCAGAAGATCCAGATCCCCTTCGACCAGTTGATCATGTTCTCGACCAACCTCGACCCGAAGGACCTCGGTGACGAGGCCCTGCTGCGCCGGATCAAGTTCAAGTTCGAGATCATCGACCCGACCGAGGCCCAGTGGCGCGAGATCTGGAAGATCATGTGCAAAGTGCGGGGCATCGCCTACGATGACCGGGCGATCGACTACCTGGTCAACACCTGGTACCGCCCTGAGGAGCGACCCTTCCGGATGTGCCAGCCGCGCGACATCATCGACCAGTTGGTATCCATCGCCCGCTATAATATGGAACAGCCGGCACTTACCGCCGACCTGCTCGATGCGGCCTGTTTGACCTACTTCCCGAGCAAAGAGAAGAAGAACTTCGGCGCCAAGGTGCGGCTGGATCTGTAGGATCTACCCCCATCGCGCAACGCCCCACGGCAAGCGTCCCCGGCTGCTGGCAGAAAGGACGCCTCCCGTGGGGCGTTTGACATCCGGGCACACGCGCACCGCGCATTCTTTGTGCAATAATAGACTAATTTGGCATTGCTTCAAGATCCTGGCGTTCTGGAGGCAGTTTGCCGCATCGAAATGCCCTGTGCATTGCTTCACAATTCCGCACAGCTTTTGCGCACGTTCGACAAGCCTGCAGCGATCGGATATAATTCCTATGCAGGCAAGAAGTGTAGCGATAGGTTCTCACCCCATCCGGCACCTGGAACGTACCACCTGGACCGCGGCTTGTGCCGTGCTGCGCGGCTGTTGTTCGATTCCTGGCATTTGGAGACCGCATACGCCTAGAGGGAAGGAAGCGACGATGACAGGGGTCCTCACGCTCTACCGGACGTCGGTTGGAAAAAAGGTGATTATGGCAGTCACCGGATTTGTCCTTGTCGGCTTCGTAGTCTTCCACATGTATGGCAACCTGAAGATGTACCAGGGGCCGGTGGTCTTCAACGAGTATGCGGCTGGGCTGCGGGAACTTGGCCATCCGGTCTTCGGCCACGAGCACCTGCTGTGGGTGGCACGGATCGTCTTGCTGGCCTCGGTGGTGTTGCACATCTGGTCGGCTGCCAGTCTCACGATGCAGAGCCAGAAGACCACAGGCGCCAACAGCGTCGGTGGCATGCGGCGCTATGGCGAAAAGAAACGGCAGACGGGCTATGCCGCCTATACGATGCGCTACGGCGGCCTCTTGATCTTCCTGTTCATCATCTATCACCTGTTGCACCTGACCTTCGGCGCCGTAGGCTATGCCCCGGGTGAATTCCAGCATCCACATAACGGTGAGTATCAGGTCTACAACAACGTGGTCATCGGCTTCCAGAACCCCTTGATCTCCGGCTTCTACATCATCACGATGGTCTTCCTGGGCCTCCACCTCTTCCACGGGGTCTGGAGCATGTTCCAGACCCTCGGGCTCAACAATGCCAAGTACACCGGATTGTTGCGCGGGCTGGCGATTCTGATCGCCCTGGCGGTCGCGATCGGCAACATCTCGTTCCCGATCGCGATTATGGCGGGCATCGTCGGCCCTGCCGTGTAGCGGCACGCCTGTGCCCCACCCGGAACTTTGAGGAGCAGTGTAACGATGAGCGACACAAAGAATGAGACGACGACCCGGACCGGCGTGCGCACGGTCGAGTTCGTCAAGAGTCTGGACTCGCAGGCGCCCGGTGGCCCGATCGAGCAGCGCTGGGATAAGCATCGCTTCGATATGAAGCTGGTCAACCCGGCCAACCGGCGCCGCTACACCGTGATCGTGGTCGGCTCGGGCCTAGCCGGCGGCGCTGCTGCCGCCACGCTCGGCGAGCAGGGCTACAATGTCAAGTGTTTCTGCTACCAGGACAGCCCGCGCCGCGCCCACTCGATCGCTGCCCAGGGCGGGATCAATGCCGCCAAGAACTATCGCAACGACGGCGACAGCATCTTCCGCCTGTTCTATGATACGGTCAAGGGCGGCGACTTCCGCGCCCGCGAGAGCAATGTCTACCGGCTGGCCCAGGTCTCGGTGAATATCATCGACCAGTGTGTGGCCCAGGGGGTGCCCTTCGCCCGTGAGTACGGCGGCTACCTCGACAACCGCTCCTTCGGCGGCGCCCAGGTGAGCCGCACCTTCTACGCCCGTGGCCAGACCGGGCAGCAGTTGCTGCTCGGCGCCTACCAGGCGCTCTCGCGCCAGATCGCCGCCGGCACGGTCAAGATGTTCCCGCGTACCGAAATGCTCGACCTGGTGCTGGTCGATGGCCGCGCCCGCGGGATCATCACCCGCGATATGGTCACTGGCAAGGTTGAGCGCCACGTGGCCGATGCGGTGGTGCTGGCCACCGGCGGCTATGGCAATGTCTTCTACCTGAGCACCAATGCCAAGGGCTGCAATACCACCGCGATCTGGCGCGCCCACCGCAGGGGCGCCTTCTTTGGCAACCCCTGCTTCACCCAGATCCACCCCACCTGCATCCCCGTCACCGGCGACCACCAGTCTAAGCTGACGCTGATGAGCGAGTCGCTGCGCAATGACGGTCGCATCTGGGTGCCCAAGAAGAAGGGCGACACCCGTGATCCGCGCCAGATCCCCGAGAACGAGCGTGATTACTACCTCGAGGAGCGCTACCCCGCCTTCGGGAACCTGGTGCCCCGCGACGTGGCCTCGCGCAATGCCAAGCAGGTCTGCGACGATGGCCGCGGGGTCGGGCCGGGTGGTCTGGGGGTCTACCTCGATTTCGCCGATGCGATCAAGCGCCTGGGCAAGCACAAGATCGCCGAGCGCTACGGCAACCTCTTCGATATGTACCAGCAGATCACTGGCGAGAACCCCTATGAGGTGCCGATGCGTATCTACCCGGCCATCCACTACACGATGGGCGGCCTCTGGGTGGACTACAACCTGATGAGCACCATCCCCGGCCTGTTCGTGGCCGGTGAAGCGAACTTCTCCGACCACGGCGCCAACCGCCTCGGCGCTTCGGCGCTGATGCAGGGCCTCGCCGATGGCTACTTTGTGCTGCCCTATACGGTGGCCAACTTCCTGGCCCAGGTCAAGCCGGGTGGCCTTAGCACCGACCACGCCGCCTTTGGCGAGGCCGAGGCCGAGATCAACGACCGGGTCAAGCGCCTGCTCAGCATCAATGGCAAGCGCACCGTCGACTCGTTCCACCGTGAACTGGGCCGGATCATGTGGGACGAGTGCGGGATGGCCCGCAACGATGCTGGTCTGCGCCGGGCGCTCCAGCGCATCCCCGAGCTGCGCGAGGAGTTCTGGCAGAATGTCCGCGTGCCCGGTGAGGGCGGCGAGTTGAACCAGGAACTGGAGAAGGCCGGCCGCGTGGCCGACTTCCTCGAACTGGGTGAACTGATGTGTGTCGACGCCCTGCACCGCACCGAGTCCTGCGGCGGCCACTTCCGCGAGGAGAGCCAGACGGAGGAGGGCGAGGCCAAACGCGACGATGAGAATTTCTCCTACGTCGCGGCCTGGGAATACACCGGCAACCTGGCCAGACCCGAACTGCACAAGGAGCCGCTGGTCTTCGAATACGTCAAGCCGTCACAGCGCAGCTATAAGTGATTTTGGATTCTGGATTGTAGATTGATCCGCAATCTACAATCCAGAATCTCCAATGCGGAGCGATAGTAACCATGAAGCTCACCCTCAAGGTCTGGCGCCAGAAGAACGGGAAGACGCCAGGCGAGTTTAAGACCTACCAGGCCGACCATGTCAGCCCCGACATGTCGTTCCTGGAGATGCTCGATGTTGTCAACCAGGATCTGATTCTCAAGGGCGAAGAGCCGATCGCCTTCGATCACGATTGCCGCGAGGGTATCTGCGGCATGTGCTCGCTGATGATCAATGGCGTCGCCCACGGTCCCAAGCAGGCGATCACCACCTGCCAGCTGCATATGCGCAGCTTCAACGATGGCGATACGGTCACGATCGAGCCGTGGCGCGCCATGCCCTTCCCGATCATCAAGGACCTGGTGGTCGACCGCTCGAGCTTCGACCGGATCATCCAGGCCGGTGGCTTCATTAGCGCCTCGACCGGCTCGGCGCCCGATGCCAATACCATCCAGGTGCCGAAGCCAGATGCCGACAAGGCGATGGACGCCGCCGCCTGCATCGGCTGCGGGGCCTGTGTGGCCGCCTGCCCCAATGGCTCGGCGATGCTCTTCACCGCCGCCAAGGCCGCCCACCTGAGCTTCCTGCCCCAGGGCCAGGCTGAGCGCCATCAGCGCGCGGTCAATATGGTGATGCAGCAGGACCTGGAGGGCTTCGGCAATTGCACCAACATCGGCGAGTGCTCCGCCGTCTGCCCGAAAGAGATCAGCATGGATACGATCGCGCGGCTCAACCGTGACCTGATCGTTGCCGCCCTCAAGGGCATCGAGCCAACGGTAGAGCCGGCCGCTGCCAAGGCCAGCTAGCTGACGGTCGGCCAGTTTACCCAGATGCAGCAGCCGC
>DAOUBZ010000331.1:0-7974 GCA_034432515.1 Chloroflexaceae bacterium
GCCGTGCTGGTCGGCTCCTCCGTCGGGGCACGCGTCGGCCGCGGGGTGCGGGTGGCCGTTGCTTCCGCCGTCGGCTCAGCCGTGCTGGTCGGCGTGCTGGTTGGCGCCGGGGGCGCCGTCGCGGTAGCAGTCGTGGTTGGTAGCAGCGTGGCGGTAGCCGTAGCCGTTGGCGTTGCGGTAGCAAACGCCTGGGTACGTTTGGCTGCCACGCCCTCGCGGAACATCGCGAAGTTCAGCGCGCCGGTGCCGAAGGGGCAGATCTGAACGGTAGCCGAGTTGAACACCGGCAAATACGTTCTACCATTGACCGTCACCTGGTAGCGCGGGTTGGGAACGAGCCGACATTGGGGCGGTGTGCCAAGTGGCAGGATGACGTTCATCGAGATCGTTACACTCGCCCCCGGGGCAAGTGTGCCGGTCCAGTTCACGTTGCCACCACTGAAGGTCGGAGCACTCCCACTGCTGGCACTCAACGTCGGCGTGCCAAAGAGATCGCCCGGAAGCTCATCCACGAAGGTTACAGCTGCGGTGACCGCCGAGGGGTTGGTGATCGTAACGTCCCAGGTCAGCCCGGCGAAGTCAGGTTGCGGTTCAGCGGCCTGCGCCGGGGAGCCCGTCTTCGTGACCGTGACCGTATCATCGTCGAAGATGGTGCCGATACCGGAGCTCACCGTCACACCGGAGGGCTGCGGGTTGCTCAAGACAAGGCGGAGCGTCTCGTCCGGTTCGAGCCGCAGATCGCCGTTGACCAGCACATTCACGACCTGGGTCAAGGGCCCGCCGGGGTTAAAGGTCAGCGTGCCGCTGAGTGGCTGGTAATCATTTTCGGGCGGACCGGCCTGGGCAGAGATGTCTTCGGTGGCATACGTCACAATGACCGGGAAGGGCGCTGGCCCCGAGAGTGTCACCTGAAAGCTCAGCGGCCTGGTGCCACTGTTCCCCTCAATCACCGCAGGACTGTTCACACTCAGCGACGGGAAATCGTCGTTCAGGATCGTCACCTGCTGCTGGCTCATCCCAAACACCGCGAAGCTACTGCTCAGGTTGGATAGCCGAACGAAGAAGTCCTCATCGTTCTCGATGCGTGTATCACCGACAATTTGCACCGTCCGGGTCACGCTCAGCGGTCCACCGGGGTTGAAGGCCAGTTGCTCAGCCGGGAAGATGCCGATATAGTCGTTATCGGCAAGGGTAGCCGTACCATCAACGGTCTGCAGGTCGACAGTGAAGGCCTCCACTGGGTTACGGCTCAGGCTCACTGTCACATTGACGGTGGTCGTTCCACTGTTGCCTTCCAGCAGCGAGGTTGGGGTAACAATCAGGTTAACAATAACACGTTCATCGGGCGTCGCCGTCGGCGTGTTCGTTGCCGTTGGCGTGTTCGTCGCCGTTGGCGTGTTCGTCACCGTCGGCGTGTTCGTCACCGTCGGCGTGTTCGTCGCCGTGGGGCGAACTGGTGTGGCTGTGGCGGTTGCCGTCGGCGGGATGGGCGTATTGGTTGCCGTCGGCGGCACGTTGGTCGGCGTCGGCGGGACCGGCGTATTGGTTGCCGTCGGCGGCACGTTGGTCGGCGTCGGCGGGACCGGCGTACTGGTCGCCGTCGGCGGCACGTTGGTCGGCGTCGGCACGATGATCGTCGTCTCGGTCGGGGTCGGCGTTATTGGACGTGGTGTGGGCGTACTGGTTGGCAGTGGCGTCGTCGGCAATGGGCTCGGGCTACTGGTCGCCGTAGGCACTGGCAGCGCCGTGGCGGTCGTCGTCGGCGGGGCGGGCATACTCGTCGCCGTCGGGGCACCCGTAATTGGTGCGAATGTCGGGGTCGGGCTGGGGAGGCGATCGGCGTCCGGCGTACTGGTAGCGATACGGGTCGGGGTAGCCGTCGGCGCAGGGGTTGTGGTTACACCGGGGATGACCACAGGCACCGTGGGGGTGGACGCGGGCGCTTCACCCCCGGCGACATCGGTACTGGCGAGTTGTGGGGTCACGGTGGGGCGGGGTGTGGGTTGCACGGTGGGCGTCGAGGTAGGGGGCACGATCGACGCCTCCGGGGGAGCAACCTCGACCATTGGCGCCACGGTAACGGCCCCGGCAATGCCAACCGGTGTTTGCGCGCGGCGGGCCACCTCGGTGGCCTGCAAATCGTCGAGCCCAGGGTCGATTGCCGCGAAACTGATCCCGCCTGGGAAGGGGCGATAGAGCCCGAGGTCGGAGGCAGAGCCCACATCCTTGAATGGCTCGTGGTCGGGGGTAATCAGACGCAGCGCCACTTCAGCGATGCAGCCAATCGGCAGCACGGCAAGGAGGAGCGCGAGGAGGACGAGACCGGCCAGCCCATCACGACGTCGTCGTTGACGCGTTTGACTGGGCGACGGCGAGTGTGTGCTCATTGGCTTGCTGCAGAGTAAGGCTGAACGTGCTCCCGCGGCCCGGTGTACTCCTGACGTACACAGCGCCACCCTGGCGCTCGATCAACTGGCGGGTAATGGCGAGGCCGAGACCACTGCCGCGTTGGGCCGAACTATTGCCCTCGACGCGCTGGAAGCGGGTGAACAGGCGCGGCAAAACCTCGGGCGCGATGCCGGAGCCGGTATCGGTGATATCGATCTGCACCCGACCATCACGCACAGCGGCCTCGACGGTCACACCGCCCGTCTCGGTATAGCGCCGAGCATTATCAAGGATCTGGCCGAGCGCCCGCTGCAGTTGCTCACGGTCAGCGAGCACGGCGGGCAGTTCGGGTGGAAGCTTGACGATAACGTCAAGGTGTTTGGCTTCAAACGCGGGGCGCAGCGGCGCGAGGGCCATATTGAGCACCATCTCGAGATCCTGCGGCTGCAGCTCGGTCCGCAGCTGACCGGACTCGATATCGGCGATCAGGATGGCATTGTTGACCATATCGGTCATATCGACGGCGCGAGCACGGACCTGTTCGAGCAAATCGGCCTGGTCGGGGGTAAGCTTCTCGCCACCGGTGCCGCGGAGCAGCAACTCGGTGAAGCCGCGGATCACGGTAAGCGGGGTACGCAGTTCGTGCGAGATGGTGGCGATGAAATCGGTCTTTGCCTTATCGACGGCTGCTGCCTCGGTGATATCGTGCAGCACGATGACTTCGCCAGCCGTATCGCCTTCTTCGGCAATCAGTGGTGAGCGGGTAAGGGTCACAAAGCGCTGACCGAGGCGAAACTGGGCATCGCTGCTGCCGAACAGTTCGCGGCTCTGGGGCACCGGTTCGAGCGGCAGGTCATCGAAGCGGAGTTCACCGGCGTGCCAATCGTGGAGGCCAAGGATGAGCTCGGCGGCGCGGTTGAGTTGCACGATACGTCCGCCTTCGTCGCAGACAACCACGCCGTCACCGATCGAGGAGAGGATGGCCTGGCGCTGGGTGGCGTCACGCTGCACCTGGCTATAGAGAACCGCATTGGCGAGCACGGCGGCTGCCATATTCGCCACGACTGCCAGGCTCTGTTCGTTCGACTCATCGAAGGCATCCGGCGCGGTGTGGACGAAGAGCAGCGCGCCGGCGAGCTGGCGCTGGCGGAAGATGGGCGTGGCGTAACACGTCTGCACATCACCCTCAGTCAGGCCAGCGGCGTGCGCGGTCTCTGCGGGGATCCTGGCGAGCTGGGTCTGCTGCGCATCGATGCTGGCGAGGGCAGCGAGCAGCGGCGCATCGGGGGCAAGCTGGAGGGTCGAATGATGCAAGTGCTCAGGCGCAGCGGGCCGCGCGCGCAAGATGAAGCCATCGACCGTCTCAAGCAAGGCCAGCGCTTCGGTATCCGGCACAAACTGCGAGGCCGCATCCGAGGCGACCGCAAGCACCTGGTCGACCTCAATCGTCCGATTCAGCTCACGGCTCGCGACATAGAGCCGCAGCAGGTGCTCGGTCATCTGGTTGAACGCCTGGGCGAGCCGACCGAGCTCATTTGAAGCAACGACCGAGCTACGGCGTTGCAAGTCGCCGGCGGTGACGGCCTCGGCCGTCTCAACCAGGTTCTCGAGGGGCCGTGTGATACGGCGTGCAACCACAACGCCGACAACGATGGTGGCCAGCGCCAGCGCAGTAGTGATCCCGATCACGGCGGAGCGGCTCGATGACCAGGCGCTCACCACGAAGTCGGTGGAGAGACCGACCGCGAAGTAGCCTGACTGCACGCCACGGATCAGCAGGGGCGCGTAGACAAGCTGAAAGTCGCGATCGGCCAGTTTCGAGACGGTGTTGACCGAGCAGGCCGGGAGGCGCGTATTCTCGACCGGCGAAGCCAGCCGCCCACTGAGCAAGCCGATATCGATACAAGGATCCTCGGCCTCAGCCGGGGCATCGGAGGCCATCGGCTGCCTCGGGGTCGGCTGGGCACGGGGGGCATTCAGTGCACTCACCTGAGCGAGCAACTGGTCGCTCATATTGAGGGTAGGGAGCTCGACCCCGGCGACCGTCGAGGCGCGGGCAACGCCGCTCACATCGAAGATCGTGCTGATCGAGGCCTGGCTGCGCTGCTGCAGATCGCCCAGCAGGGTATCGAGGCGCTGGGCAACCAGGAGCCCGCCAACCAGCAACTCCTCACCGGTCGCACGGTCGGTGAGATAGACGGGAGCGACGGTAAAGAAATGGACGTAGTCCTGTCCCTCACTATTGCGGAAGGAGATCAGGCCACTGTACTTATCGCCAAGCTCGTTGGTGCCGGGGATGGGCGCACTCTCGCCGCGCAGCACGGCGTCGACCAGCGGGATACCGGCGAGGTCCGTACCAAGGTAGCGGGTCGGCTCGGTGGGGCTATTGGGACTACGCTCCCAGTCGATGATCGACTGGCCCTGGGGGTCGAAGACGATCAGCCGATCGGGCTGCACGTTCTCATTGACCCGGCCGAGCTGCCAGAGGCCCTTGAGCGCCAGTTCAAGGCCGTCCTTGTCCCGTTCGCGCATGGCCTGGGCAACCGCCGGGGCACCCGTCTCCACATTCGGTGCGGTAAAGCTGATCTGACCCAGGAAGGTGATGTTGCCTATCTCGCGCTGGGCAAACGACTGGGTGAAGTTGCGCGCCACCTGGCCCAACTGGTTGTTGAAGCGCTCTTGCCAGCTATCTGCAACCAGGGTGATAGCAATGAACGAGCCAACCAGCATCACCAGGATCATCAAAGCCAGGTACGGCCCGATCACGGTGTACTTAATCTGCGAGCGGTATGCATTAATGATCTGGCGCATCGTAACTACTCGCGTGGCTGACGTTGGCTCACCACCCGGGCACTACCGGTCGGAACGGCAAAACCCCGCGTACGCGAACCCGGTGTGGTTGAACGCTCGCGGGTGACCCACCGGACACGGCGGCGACACTCTCTTACATCTTGTAGCATCGTGCACCGATACGTCCGCATTATAGATCATCGTTATTACTTCCCACAAACGGCCTATGTGACAATTTTGTGAGGCAAGAGGTGTAAAGCATTTTTTCGGTCACAGGTGGGCCATCACGATGCCAACTCGGGCGAAAAGCGGTCCAGCAGCCGTGGCTCCTGCGCGAGGGGCAGGGCCAGCGCAAAGGTGCTTCCTACGCCCTCCGCGCTTTCCAGCCAGATCCGCCCGCCATGCGCTTCGACCGCTAGTTTACAAAACGTTAATCCGAGACCGGTGCCACGCACCTTGCGCCCACCGTGCACCTGCCCAAACTTCTCGAAGATCCGCTCATGATACTGCGCGGGGATGCCCGGGCCCGCATCACGCACCCAGAAGACGAGCCACTCACCCGGGGCAAGGTCGGGCACCTGGAGACTGAGCTCACGCCACTCGGCCGTACCGTCCTCGCTCAGGCGCAGGTGTGCCGCCCCCAATGTGACCGACGCGCCGGTGGGCGAGAATTTAATCGCATTGTCAAGCAGGTTCTGCAGCACACGCACCAGCTTATCGCGGTCGGCCTCCAGCAACGGCAAGCCCACTGCCAGTTCTTGGATCAGGGTGATGCGCTGGCCCTGGGCCGAAACCTTGAGGCGATCAAGGGTCTGGTCAACGATCACGTAGGGTGAGAGCGGCTGGCTGTCGAGTTGCATGTGGCCCTGCTCCATACGGGCAATATCGAGCAAGGTATTGACCATCTCCAGCATCGTCTGGCTGCCCTGGTGCGCGATGCCGAGCAGTTCGTGCTGCTGCTCGGAGATCGGACCGCCGAGCCCGCGCTTGACCATGGTGATGCCGTTCATAATCGCAGTCAGGGGCGCCCGCAGGTCGTGAACGAGCATGCCGGTATAGTCCTCGCGCAGGCGAGTCAGCTCACGCTCTTTGGAGATATCCTGGAACAGCGCGAGGCGACCGATCTCAGCACCGCTGGTTTCACGCACCGGCAGCGTATAGTGGCGGATGAAGCGCCGTGGCGGGCCGCCGAGTTCGAGTTCGAGCATGGCCGCAGGCTGATCGCCATCGTTGAGCCAGGAGGGTCGTTCCACAGCCGTTGCCCGTGCGCGCAACTCGGCCAGCACGTCATCGAGGGGCAGACCGATCAGCGTTTCGCGACGGGTCTGCAGCAAACGGACCGCCTCGGGGTTGGCCGTCACCACCACCCCGCGCATATCAGCCATCAGGATCCCATCGTTGGTGGAGTTGAGGATGGCCTCAAAGCGATCGCGGACCGTCGTGACCGTCTGGAACAGGCGTGCGTTCTCGATCGCGACGCCGATCGTGGCCGCCATGCGACTCAGACGCTGTGCCTCTTCTTCGGTGAAGCGACCTTCAAGCTTGTTGAGCAGCTCGATCACGCCGATCGTCCGCCCCTTGACCACGATGGGCACGCAGAGGATATTGCGCACCTCATAGCCCACCGAGTCGCTCACGTCGCGCAGGAAGCGCGGATCGGTCGCTACATCGTGCACAATCTCGTACTGTTGCGCTTCAGCGACACTCCAGACGATCCCTTGCCCACGGGGAATGCGCACGCCGAAGAGCTTCTCCTCGCCCGCCTCGAGGGTCATCACGAAGACCAGTTCGTCCGCATCTTCGTCGAGCATCAGCAGCGAGCCGGCCTCCACCTGGAAATACTCGTTGAGTTTCTCCATCACGAGGTGATAGACCTCGCGGGCATTGAGCGAGGAGGTCACGGCGGCCGCGATGTCATTGAGCGTGGCCAGTTCGGCGGTGCGGCGCTGGGCCTTCTCGGTGATACGAAACGAGGTGATCGCAGCGGCCAACTGGCCGGCCAGGAGCCGGGCGTGGGCAATCTCGAGATCTGAGAAGTGGCGCGGCGCATCAACACTCGCGAAGATCAGCACGCCAATACAGGCATCCTGTGCCACCAGCGGGATGAGCAGCAACGAGCGAATATGCCCGGCGCTCAGCAACCTGGCGACCTGCACCATGGTCGGGCGGGTAGCCAGCTGAGACAACTCAGCAACATCAGCGACCTGGATCGACTGGCGGCTATGCACCACCTGGCGCGTGACGGTGGTATCGGCGAGCGGGAAGACCAGCGGCAGGTTCACCTGGGGCGGATAGGTGCTGACCAGCCGGCCGAACTGGCCATCGTCGCTAAGTAGCACCACCCCACTATTGTGGAGATCGAAGAGCTGCGCGAATTCGTTCAGACCCAGCATCAGCAACTCATCGAGCGTGGCGGCCGTCTCGATCGCTGCGGTGATACGGAGCAGCGCACTGGTCCGCAACTCCAGGAGCGTGGGCTCAGCAGTAGGGCTATCGGACATTCGCGATCCTTCGTCGCAAGCTCGGCATTCTTGTGCAACTGGCGTGTGGATGCATGAACGGTGCATACCCGCGTCTTTGCAGGCAATGGTTAATCAGCCGCTTGATCATGGTCAGCGTGGCGCCACTGCGGGCGCTGATCGGCCATTATAGCCGCGAGTGAGTGCGGTGGCAACCGCTGCGTGAGGCATGGCAAGACGTGTGCAACGTCCGCCTCCCGCGGTAGGGTGTGGGGCGGGGCGTAGCCGCCCTGAGCGTTGTTTGTTTGGTGGTTTTGGCGGCTACGCCGCCAAAACC
>DAOUBZ010000332.1:0-3472 GCA_034432515.1 Chloroflexaceae bacterium
CCAAAACCAACGACAAACCTGAGGTGTGGGGCTTGCCCCAAACCATTTTGACAGATCTGCCCAGAACGGGTACTATTATTCGAACTGCGACTATTCGCAATCCCCATTATTCGGAGCACAACCACATCTTCCGCCCCGGTGCGGATCTTGACTTGTTGTCCAGCGGGCGTCATGCCCCTGGTGCAAGTCGGCGAAGCCGGCAGGCTGTGGAATGCGCCACGGGCCTGCCCTACCCAATGGAGTCAGGCATGCGTGGTTTGCTGCGCCTCTCGAAGGGCATCGACGCCTTCACGGAGATCGTCGGGAATATCACCATCTGGCTGGTGCCGCTCGTGCTTGCGGTTGGGGTCTGGAACGTCGCCAATCGCTATGTGGGCCGCGCGATCGGGCGCACCCTCGGCTCCAACTTCTACATCGAGGCCCAGTGGTACATCTTCTCGGTGATCTTCTTGCTCGGCAGCGCCTATGTGCTCAAGCACGGCGGGCACGTGCGGGTTGACCTCCTGTATGCGAACTATCCACCCAGACGGAAGGCGCTGGTCGATCTGCTGGGCACCCTGCTGTTCCTCATGCCCTTCTGTGTCCTCCTGATCTACTTCTCCTGGCCGGTGGTCCAGACAGCCTTCAGGACCCGCGAGATGTCGCCCGACCCTGGCGGCCTGCCGCGCTACCCGCTGAAAGCCTTTCTGCTCATCAGCCCGGCTCTGCTCTTCATTCAGGGCATCTCCGAGGCGATCAAGAACCTTGCCGTGGTCACCGGCTTCGCCGACCCGTCGCTGGTCGCCGAAGAGCAGCGGCGCGATACGCTGGAGCTGGAGTAGGGCCGAAGCACTGGCTATGCCAATGCCTCGGCTTGACGGGGCGGGGGTTGATCCAGTTCGGATGTGAGGAGGCGGTCCTTCGGCGCACGATTCGCCAGGTTCCACCATTGACGTTGGAGGTTGCATGAGTGAGTGGCTCGGCCCATTGATGTTTCTCGGGGCGCTGGTAATTCTCTCCATCGGCTACCCGGTCGCGTTCTCCCTGGCCGCGGTCGCGATGATCTTCGGAACAATCGGGATCAGCTTCGGCATCTTTGAGCCGATCCTGATCCGCGCACTGCCCTCACGGATCTTCGGCATCGCTTCAAACTTCACCCTGCTGGCCATTCCCTACTTCATCTTCCTGGGCGCGATGCTGGAAAAGTCGGGCCTGGCCGAAGACTTGCTCGATACCATGGGGGTGCTCTTCGGGCCGGTGCGTGGCGGGTTGGCGATCGCCGTGGTGGTGGTGGGCGCGCTGCTGGCAGCCACCACCGGTGTTGTGGCCGCCACGGTGGTGGCCATGGGCCTTATCTCGCTGCCGATCATGCTCCGCTACAACTACAACAAGGAGCTGGCCTGCGGCGTGATCTGCGCCTCGGGCACCCTCGGGCAGATTATCCCACCCTCGGTGGTGCTGGTCGTCCTGGGCGACCAGATCGGCGTCTCGGTGGGGCGGCTCTTCATTGGCTCGCTGATCCCCGGTCTGCTGCTCGCGGCCGCGCTGGCCTTCTACTGCTGGGTAGTCGCATTGCTCAAGCCCGACATCGCCCCCGCGCTGCCGCTCTCGGCGCGCACGTTGCGCGGCACTGCCCTGGCCCTCCGCGTGGTCAAGGTGATGGTGCCGCCGCTGCTGCTAATCGTAGCGGTGCTGGGCTCGATCTTTTTCGGCATCGCTACCGCCACCGAGGCCGGTGCGGTCGGCGCGCTCGGCGCCACTATCCTGGCGGCCTTCAACCGGCGCCTGAACTTCCAAACCTTTCGCGAGGTCTCCGATGCTACGATGCGCACCACGACCATGGTGCTGTTCATCCTGATCGGCTCGACCGCCTTCTCGCTGGTCTTCCGCGGGCTGAGCGGCGATAAGTTCGTCTTCGACATTATGGCGAACCTGCCTGGCGGCCTCTGGGGCTTCATGATCGTCAGCATGCTGATCGTCTTCTTCCTGGGCTTCTTCATCGACTTCTTCGAGATCTGCTTCATCGTCATCCCGCTCTTCGTACCTGTCGCCCAGGCTCTCGGGATCGACCTGATCTGGTTTGGCGTGATCATCGGCGCCAACCTGCAGACCTCGTTCCTCACTCCGCCGTTCGGCTTCGCGCTCTTCTACCTGAAGGGCGTCGCCCCGCCCGAGGTCACCTCCGGCCATATCTACCGCGGCGTGGTGCCCTTCATCGCCGTCCAGTTGCTGATCGTTATTCTGGTCATCATCTTCCCCAGCCTGGTCACCTATCTGCCCTCGATCTCGTATGGGCGCTGAGTGGTGCTCAGTGGGTTCATTGGCCCCATGCCGGGCCCCACGGCAAACAGGAACGACGCCCCGAGGGGCGTCGTTCCTGTTTTGCGCGCCATCACAACCTGGTTGTCAGGTCAGGATACCGGGTTCTTGTAGACGAAGTTGGTAAAGGTCGACTCGTTGGCGCTGTTCCAGCCGTAGATGATCTCGCGGAACTTCTTCCACGGCTCGTAGATCTCCTTGAACTCCGGCGTGCTGGTGGCCGTCTCCTCGAAGAGCTCGAAGGCCGCCTTCTGGGCCGCGGCCAGGATCTCGTCGCTGTAGGTCTTCTTCTGCACCTTGCCACCGGCCAGGATCTCACTGAGCGCGGTACCGTTGAGCGCCTCGTACTTCGCGATCATGTTCATGTTCGACTCCCAGGCCGCCACCTTGAAGAAGCGCTGGTATTCGACTGGCAGCTTGTTCCAGGCGTCGAGGTTGGCGATCGCGTGCAGGGTGGGACCGGGCTCCCACCAGCCCGGCGAGTAGTAGAACTGGGCCGCATCGGGCAGGCCGAGCTTCTTGTCGTCGTAGGGGCCGACCCACTCGGCCGCGTCGACCGCGCCCGTCGAGAGCGCCTGGAAGATCTCGCCGCCGGGGAGCGTCTGGGTCACCACCCCGAGGCGTTGCCAGACCTGCGCGCCCAGGCCGGGGATGCGCAACTTGACACCCTGCACGTCGGCCAGGCTGTTGATCTCTTTGCGCCACCAGCCGCCCATCTGGGTGCCAGTGTTGCCGGCGGGGAAGACAATGGTGCCAAACTGGGCCGCGAGCTTGTCGAGCGCCTCGTTGCCGCCGCCGTGGTAGAGCCAGGCGTTCTGCTGCGGCGCCGTCAGGCCGAAGGGCAGCGCGGTGGCGATACCCCAGGCCTGATTCAGGCCGACGTAGTAGTACATCGCCGAGTGGCCGGACTCGACCGTGCCCTGCTGCACGTTCTGCAGCACCTCGAGGCCCGGGAAGAGCTCGCCGGCGGGGAAGGCAGTGATCTTGAACATACCGTTGCTCAACTCGCTCACCCGCTCGGCCAGCACCGTCGCGCCGCCGTAGATCGTATCGAGCGAGACCGGCCAGCTGGTGCCCATGCGCCACTCGACCGCCGGCAGCGACGAGCCCTGGGCCGGGGCCTGGGCCTGGGCCGCCGTTGGCTCGGCCGCGGCGCTGCCCGCCGTGGGCGCCG
>DAOUBZ010000333.1:0-8713 GCA_034432515.1 Chloroflexaceae bacterium
GCCTGGCGGCGCGCCCTGCCGGGGCTCGCGATCGCCGCCCTGGCCGGTGCACTTACCGTCGCACCGCTGGCAGCCTACATCCTGGGCGATCTGGAAGGCTACAACCGGCGGGTTGGCAGGGTCTCCATTCTCGACAGCAGCACCGCGACGAACCGCACGCCCGTCGCGCTTGTGCTTGACAACCTGGGGCACTACCTGCTGATGTTCCACGTGCGTGGTGACTTCAACGGGCGCCACCACATGCCGAACGCACCGATGCTCGACCCGGTGGCGGGGTTGCTGCTCGCCCTGGGGCTGGGGCTTGCACTGCCAGCGGCCCGCCGGCAGCCAGGCGTGGCGGCGGTGCTCGCCCTGGGCGCGATCTATCTCATCCCGGGCGTGTTCAGCGGCAACGCGCCCCACGCCATGCGCTCACTCGGCACCCTCGCCCCCGCGGCCATGCTGGCCGGCCTGGGGCTCGCCGCCCTCGCTCCAGCCGGGCGCCCGGCACTGCTGGCCATCCCGCTACTGGCGAGCCTGGCCTTCAACGGCTGGCTCTACTTTGGCGTCATGCGCGTGGAGCCCCGGGTCTACGGCGAGTTCGACCTGGTGGAGACAGCCATGGGCCGGCTTACCGCCGCCGCGGCAACCAACAGCGACCCGGCGGTGCGCGTCTTCATCCCGGAAGACCTGGCTGGGAGCGACACGGTACGTTTCCTGACCTGGGGTGCACCGCCGGAGCGTTACAGCGGTGCGCCGCTCCCACCGGCAGGCGCGGCGCTGGTCCTGCTGCCTGGCGATGCCAGCGCCGCGGCTCAGGCGGCAGCCCTGGCGGCGCTCGGCCCCGACGGCGCCGCGCTCGGCCCGGTGGCCAGTTACCCCGGCAGCGCGCGGCCACTCGTGCTCGCCTTCGGACGGGGGACGGCAGCGGCGCGGCTGGTAGGGTCGGAGGGAAGATAGAGGGTCGATCGTCAGGTCACGGCATTTCTGCCTGACTAGCCTGGCGTATGTCAGAGGAGTTCTCGCATGGCTCAGCGTCTTCCCCTGCTGCTCGTGCTCGCCCTGGCGCTTGCCGCCTGCGCGCGGCTGCCCGCCCCGTCTACGCCAACGTCCACGCCAGGCCCGGTGGCCACGGCAGTCAGCGCAGCGACCAGCGCACCAACCACGGTGCCGACTACCGTGCCCGGCGTCGCGTCCGCCGGGGACGGAGTTGCGCTGATCACCGGCACCTTCAGCGTTACCAACGACTTCATCTTCGTCTACTTCCCTGAGAGTCCGGTGGCGCTGGTCGATCTGACCGGCTTTGTGCAACGCGATGAAACGTGGCCCATACCGGTCGAGGGCCAGACGCTTGGCTACCTCACGATCGACCGCGAGGCGCTCACCGGCAGCTTCCGGCTCCAACTGCCGGCACGCCCCGAGGGCGTCTTGAGCGATGTTGACAATGATGACGCGCAGGAGCCGGGCGTCCAGGTGTTTGCTGTGGCCTGGTGGCCCAATCTGACCGGCGACCCCTTTGCTGCAGGCGACGATCGGAGCGAGGGCTGGCCCAGCTACCTGGCCTCGACGCTCAACGATGCGGAGAACAACGACGAGGTGATCGGCGGCAAGCTGGTGGTCTGGAGCCCCAACGCCAATCAGGCCTTTCCCACCGGCTTCGGCCCCGACGGTAAACTCTTCACCGCCGACGATCCCTCGGCGCCACTCCCCGCCGGCTACTCGGTGATCGATCTCGACCAGGAGCCGTTCGCGATCAGCCGGAATGCCACCGAGGAGTTAACGCTCTACGAGCCGCGCGACGCCGCGATCAAGGATCTGAGCGCGCTCAGCTTCAGTGCGGCCTTCGATGAACTGGTCGCCCGGCTGCGCAAGGAGTATGCCTTCAACGGTATCCCCGGCAAGGAGCCCGACTGGGACACGCTGGTGGCCGAGTTGCGACCACGCATTGTCCGGGCCGAGGCTGACCGCGACGAGACAGCCTTCTACCTGGCGCTCCAGGACTTCGTGCTGGCCTTCCCCGACGGCCATGTCGGGCTGAACGGCGGCCAGATCGGTGCCGCACTCTTCCAGGAGGCCAACGCGGGCGGCTACGGTTTCGCCATCCGCGAACTGAGCGACGGGAGCTTCCGGGTGGTCTATGTGCTCCCAGATGGACCGGCAGCACGGGCCGGCATGCAGGTTGGCGCGACGCTGAGCGCGTTCAACGGGCAGCCGATCGGCGAGACAGTGGCCGCGGTCCAGCCACCGCTGAATTTCTCGACCGAACACAGCCGGCGCTACCAGCAGGCCCGCTATCTGCTGCGCACCCGGCCGGACGAGCGCGCCGAAGTGACCTTCACCAACCTGGGTGGCCAGCCACAGACCGCAACGCTCACCGCGATCGAGGAGCGCCAGAGCTTCGCCTTCACCTCGGTGTTTCGCGGCTCCGACCCCAATGCCCTGCCGGTCGAGTTCCGCATCCTCGACTCCGGGGTCGGCTATATCACGTTGAACTCGAACTACGATGACCTCTTCCTGCTGGTGCGACTGTTCGAGCGCGCGCTGCGGACCTTCGAGGCCAACGAGTTGCCGGGGATCATCATCGACCTGCGCCAGAACACGGGCGGCGCGCCGCTGGGCCTGGCCTCGTACCTGACCGACCGGACGATCGCGATCGGCCAGGATGAGGCCTACAGCGAACTGACGGGCCGCTTCGAGCCCGACGGCCCGCCCGACGACATCGAGCCGTCCGAGTCGCAGTACCGCTTCGACACGATCGCCGTGCTGGTCGGGCCGGGCTGCTCGAGCGCCTGCGAGCTTGAGGCCTACGCCTTCAGCCAGGTACCCGGCGTCGAGGTGGTTGGCTACTATCCGACCAACGGCATCTTCGCCGAGGTGGCGCGGGGCCAGTACGAACTGCCGGCGGGCTTCGCGGCCCAGTTCTCGGCGCGGCGCACCGTGCTGCCCGATGGCAGCCTGCTAATCGAGGGGAAGGGCGTCGCGCCGACGGTTCGTGTACCAATCACGGCTGAGGGGCTGCTCTCGGGAGAGGACGTCGAGCTCACGGTGGCCGAGGCGCTGATCCTGGAGCAGGAGTAGGGCCACCCGTGGCAGCGGATGCCGCAACCCCCAAAGCGCACTGGCGGCGGCTACCCACGAGCGCGGATCCGCCGGAGCTGGAACTGGCCGCCGGCGAGGCGCTGCTGGCCGGCCTCGCGCACACGCCGCAGCCGGCGCTGCGCTGGTACGGCGCACGCCGCCCCGCCCTGGTGATCGGCTCCGGCCAGCGGCTCACCGAGGTGGACGGGGCGGCACTTGCGGTCAACGGGGCAAGCCTGCACCGGCGGGCCTCCGGTGGAACGGCAGTGCTGTTTGCACCGGGCGTGTTGTTGCAGGACATCGCCCTGCCGACCGGCCACCCGCTCTTCCTCCAGGACGTGAGCGAGTCCTACCGCTGGCTTGGCGAGCTCTGGGCCGAGACACTGGCCGAGCTTGGCGTCGCCACGACGCTCGTCAGTGTAGCTGCGGCGCGCGCCGACGGGCAGTCGCTTGACCCGCTGGTACGGCGGGCCTGTTTCGGCGGGCGCTCGCCCTATGAGGTGCTGGCAGATGGGCGCAAGCTGGTGGGCTTCGCGCAGCTTCGCCGGCGCCCGGGCGCGCTGTTCCAGGTGGCCCTCTACACCCACTGGCCGGGCCGCGAACTGGCCACGCTGCTGCGCCTGACCCCGGGGGAGCGCGCCGCCCTGACGGCGGCGCTGGCCGCCCGAGTGGCGGGGCTCGCCGAGCTGCTACCGGCGCCGCCACCGGTAGAACAGCTCAGCGCAACCTTCGAGCGCGTCCTCGCCCGTCGCCACGGCGTCACGCTCAGCGCAGCCGGCTGGCGAAGCGATGAACTGGCGGCCATCAGCGCGGCCCGGGCGCGCTACCGGCCGATCGATCCGGGCGCAACAATCCCGACGCCTGGATCGTCGTAACCTGCGGAGTGGCCCGCGCATGTGACGGGCCAGGACACAAACGAGGATACAAATCATGACGACAATCGTCCGCCAGGAGCAGGGGGTGAATCTGCTGCTCCGCGCGATCTATTTTCTGGTGTTCGGGCTGTGGTTCAGCGCCATCTGGGCCAGCGTGGCCTGGGTGCTGTGCGTCACGATCATCGGGTTGCCGCTGGGCCTGTGGATGCTCAACCGGCTGCCCCAGGTGACTACGCTGCATCCGCAGCGCGGCGACCTGGTCGTGCACACGAATGGTGAGGTCTACCGGAAGCACATCGCGCAGCGCGCATTCATTGTGCGGGCGCTGTGGTTCGTCCTGGTGGGCTGGTGGCTCAGCGCGCTGTGGCTGGCCGGCGCCTGGGCGCTCTCGGCCGTGATCATCGGGCTGCCGATCAGCTTCTGGATGTTCGACCGCGTACCGTCGATCATCACCCTGGCGCGGACGTAGGGGGTGATGGGAGGCGAGGAGGCGAGGAGGCGTGAGGCAAGGAGGCGAGGAGGCGTGAGGCGGGGGCGCGACGAGCCCGCGACGAACCACGATCACTGGACATTCGGGGGCGCCCACGCCGGGGCGCCCCTTCGACATTGGGCGTTCGCCAACACGATCGTCGCCCCGTCACCCCTTTACATCTTCCGCGGCGCAGGGCTTTCCTGTCGCGCTTTTCGCGTTGATGGTGTATACTGACGGCAGCATTGCCACGCCTGCGCCTCTGGAGGAGCTATGCGCCGATACGCCCGCTTGTTCGGGCTTGCCGCCTGCCTGCTGGTGCTGCTGACGACCTGCAGCCTGCCCTCCTCCGGTGGACGCGAGCTGCGCATCGCCGGCTTTGTCGCCCCGCCCACACCGGCCCTTGGCCCTACGGTGCTGCCCACTGTCACCCCGCTCCCCGGTGCCGCCGCCAGTTCACCCGGGGAGCCGCCGGCCGTGCCGCCGCTCGCCGCGGTGATGGCCCCGGCGCGTACGGGCGATGTGCCGCTCCCCGGTGACCTGGTAGCACGCGCCGCGCAGATGGACGCCTACCTGGCCTCGCTGACCCAGCAGGGCGCCTTCAGCGGCTCGGTGCTGGTAGCCGTCCAGGGCCGGTTACTGCTGAGCCGGGGCTATGGCCTGGCCAACCGCGAGGCAGGCATTCCCGCCACCGCGACGACACGCTACCGCCTGGCCTCGGTGAGCAAGCCACTCACCGCGCTGGCCACGCTGCGCCTGGTGGCGGCGGGTAAGCTCCAGCTCGACGCCTCGATCTGCGACTACCTCGACAACTGCCCGGCCGCCTGGGCGCCGGTAACACTGGCTCACCTGCTCAGCCAGAGCTCGGGCATCCCCAACTACACGGACTTCGCCGAGTTCGCCGCGCTGGAACAGTCGCCATCCACGCCTGACCAGACCATCGCGCGCTTTCGCGATCTGCCGCTGGGCTTCACCCCGGGCACGCTCTACCACTACACCAACTCGAACTATCTGTTGCTCGGGAAGATCATTGAACGGGCCGCAGGTACCAGCTATGAGGAGTACCTGCGTCGCGAGCTCTTCTTGCCACTCGGGATGGCCGATAGCGGCCTCGACCCCGGTGACTTCAGCCCGCTCAACGGCACCCGTGGCTACGCCGGGGGCCAGCTCGACATCCCGCTGGATGTGAGCAACCTCTTTGCAGCCGGTGATCTCTACTCGACGGTCGAGGATCTCTACAAGCTGGCCCAGGCCCTCGATAGCGACCGGCTGTTGCCACCCGAGCTGGCCACGCGTATGGTAACCCCCGGCAACGGCAACTACGGCCTGGGCTGGAAGATCCAGCAGCAGGCGCGGGGCCGGCTGGTGTTCCACGATGGCTGGATGAGCGGCGCCGCCACCTGGTTCGGGCGCTACCCTGACCAGGGGGTGACGGTGATCGTGCTGAGCAATGAGTATGCCGCCTACGGTACCGTCACCGCCATCGCCGATTACCTGGCGGGGCAGGTGTTGGGGCCATAATGTTGGTTGTCGGCCGGCTGTGCCGGCCAACAACCAACCGAGACGTTGTGCGGTCTACCCGGCACCGCCAGGCTCACCGCCTGGTGGCTCGTGCGGCGCCCTGCCTACAGCTTCTCGGCGATCGACTTGGGCTGGGTGAAGAGGTGCAGGTAGTCCGGCCCGCCGGCCTTGCTGTCGGTGCCCGACATGTTGAAGCCGCCGAAGGGATGCACGCCCACCAGCGCGCCGGTGCACTTGCGATTGAGGTAGAGGTTGCCCACGTGGAACTCCTCGCGGGCCCGCTCCAGCCGCTCGAGCGACCGGGAGTAGAGCGCGCCGGTAAGCCCGTATTCGGTGTCGTTGGCAAAGGCGAGGGCTTCGTCGAAGTCACGCGCCTTCGTGATGGCGAGCACCGGGCCGAAGATCTCCTCCTGGCTGATGCGCGCCCGCTGCGGCACGTCGGCGAAGATGGTCGGATTGATGAAGTAGCCGCCATCCTTGAGCAACTCGTGGTCGACCACCTCGCCGCCGGCCACCAGCCGGCCCTCCTCCTGGCCGATCGCGATGTACTCGCTGATGCTGTCGAAGGCGCGCTGGTCGATCACGGCGCCCAGGTCAGTCTCGGGCAGCGCCGGATTGCCCAGCCGCAGGGCGCGGGTCTTTTCAACCACCCGCTGCAACACCTGGTCGTAGACGCGCTCGACGATGATCGCCCGCGAGCAGGCGCTGCACTTCTGGCCCTGGAAGCCGAAGGCCCCGGCGACGATCCCGTCGGCGGCGGCCTCGAGGTCGGCGGTCTCGTCCACGACCGTGGCGTCCTTGCCGCCCATCTCGAGGATGGCGCGCTTGAGCCAGTTCTGGCCCGCCTGGCGTACCGCTGCCCGGCTCATGATGCGCAGGCCGACGTTCTTCGAGCCGGTGAAGCCGATGAAGCGCACCTTGGGATGATCGACCAGGTAGTCGCCGAGCACGGCGTCGTCGCCGGCCACGTAGTTGACCACGCCCGGCGGCAGGCCGGCGGCCTCGAGCACCTCGACCAGCCTGGCCGCCATGATCGGCGCGCGGGGCGAGGGCTTGAGTACCACTGTGTTGCCGGCAACGATCGGGGCGACGGTGAGTGTGGTGGCGATGGCGAGCGGGAAGTTCCACGGCGGGATGGCCAGGCCCGGCCCCAGCGGGATGTAGCGCAACTCGCCATACTCGCCGGGGTAGGGCGTCAGCGGCTGGCGCTCGCCCTGCAGCTGCAGCGCCTGGCGGGCGTAGTACTCGCAGAAGTCGATCGCCTCGGCCACGTCTGCGTCGGCCTCGATCCAGGTCTTGCTCACCTCGTAGACGATCCAGGCGGCGAGCTCCTCCTTGTTGCGGCGCATGATCGCCGCAGCGCGCAACAGCACCTGGGCCCGGGCTTCCACCGGGACGCGTCGCCAGTGCTGGAAGGCCGCCTCGGCCGCGTTGAGCGCCTGGTTGGCCAGTTCCTGGTCGGCCTTGGCCACATGGCCGACGACCGTCTTCGGCTCGGCCGGATTGCGCGAGGCGAGCTTTGCCTCGCGCAGGATGTGCTCGCCGTTGATAACGATCGGATAGGTGGCGCCGAACTGCCCGGCCACGTGGCGCAGGGCGCGCTGCATCGCGGCGCGCCGCTCCGAGGTCGAGAAGTCGCCGAACGGCTCGTTACGGTACTCTGGCAACATCATCGTGCTCCTTATACGATTTGCCCGGAGATGCTCCATTGTAGCAGACCGTGCGTATGACCAGTCCTGCGATCACGATTGTTATGCCGGTGCGCGACGCGGTGGCCACGCTGCCCGCCTGTCTGGCCTCCATCCAGCGCCAGAGCTTCAGCGACTTCGAGCTGGTCGCGGTGGACGACGGTTCCAGCGACGGGTCAGTGGCCCTGCTCGCGCAGTATGCGGACCGGGACGAGCGCATCCGCCTGCTGCGCCCCGGGCGGGTGGGGTTGGTTGCTGCGCTCAACCTCGGCCTGGCCGCGGCGCGCGCGCCGCTGATCGCGCGGATGGACGCCGACGACCTGATGCACCCGCAACGGTTCGCCCTGCAGCATGCCTTCCTCACAGCGCACCCGGCGATCGCCCTGGTGGCGGCGCGGGCCGTGCTCTTCCCCCAGCGGCTCGTGCGGGCAGGCTACACCGAGTACCTGCGCTGGCAGAACGGTGTGCTCACGCCCGCCGAGGTGGCCGCGAACATCTACGTCGAGGCGCCGTTCGCCCATCCCTCGGTGCTGTTCCGCCGCGCAGCGGTGCTGGAGCTGGGCGGCTATCGCGCCGGGCCGTTCCCCGAAGACTACGAACTCTGGCTGCGTATGCACGCCGCCGGGCTGGCCATGGCCAAGCTGCCACGCGTGCTGTTGGCCTGGCGCGAGCGGGCCGAGCGCACCTCGCGGACCGACCCGCGCTACGCCCGCGCAGCCTTCGACGAGCTACGGGCGCAGTTCCTCGCCCGTGACCCACGGCTGCACCAGGGCCGCGAGCTGGTCTACTGGGGCGCCGGGCGCCGCACCCGGCTGCGCGCCCAGCTGCTGATCGCCCAGGGCTTCCCGCCGAGCGCCTGGATCGACGTGGACCCACGCAAGATCGGCCAGGTGGTCCGGGGAGCGCCAGTGGTCGCCCACAGCTGGCTACGACGCGAGCCACGGCCCTTCGTGCTGGCCTATGTCACCAACCACGGCGCCCGTGAGCTGATCGCCGGCTGGCTGGACGAGGCCGGCTACCGGCCAGGAGCGGATTACCTGTTTGTGGGATGATCGCGCTGCGCCTATCGCGTACCGTCTTCCGCGGCCCGGGGGGGCTGCGCG
>DAOUBZ010000334.1:0-11006 GCA_034432515.1 Chloroflexaceae bacterium
GGGGCGCGGCGAGGGCTGCAGCAACGGCCCCGCCGCCACCGGCACAGGCGCCGGGGCCAGCGCCAGGCCACAGGCCAGCATGATCGCGCCACAGAGCATGAGCGTGAAACTGGCAAATTGACGTCGCATCGGTAAGCTCCTTGCGTGCGCGCCGCCGGGCGAACCCGCAGCGCGTCTACGTCCTTCTCTGAAACACGGCTTAGACAAGGTTCAGACGCGGGCGTTCCACCTTGACAGTCGTATATGAGGATGCGTGACGCGATGAGGCGATAGGATGGCATCCTCGCTTCATCGCATCCTCGCAAACTGTCAAGCGGGTTTGAGCCACGCCTTACGGTCCGTCTTCGATCGTCAGCCGCTGCTCGGCACGGTTGTTACGCTCATTCTCCTCCGATACCGCCCCTCGCGGGTCGCGGATGCCACCGCTGCTGTCGCGGTTCCAGCTGTCCACGTAGGCGTAGAGCCGGTGTGGCCCGTTCTGGAACAAGCCGTTCCAGACCGTGAAGCGCGGCTGGTAGCCATAAGGATTGCTGGAACTCTGCGGCCTGCTGTTGAAGGTCACCCGCTCACCAACCCCGAGGCTGCCCTCGTAGAACCAGGCGATCCCCTCGCAGGGCGTCCGGCCGCAGTTCTCGTTCCAGGGCAGGTTGACCGTCGGCTCCTCGCGCGGGTTGATGTAAAAGTCGACCCAGAAGCTGGATGCTGGGGCGCGACCCCGGTTCGTCACCGTCACGTTGATCGTGGCCGGGCGGAAGGCCCGTGGTACGGCAGGAACCAGCTCGAAGCTGACCACCAGGTCCGGCTCCGCGTCACGGTCCTTCACCAGCGGCAGCACGATGCGCACCTGCTCCACCGTGAGGGTTACCTCGGCACTGGCGGTGCCGCCACGCCCATCGCTGATTGTGTAGTTGAAACGGTCCGGGCCGAGATAGTCGTCTTCCGGTGTGTAGCGCACCGCCGTCCCGTTGGAGATGATCGTGACGGTGCCGTGTTCGGGCTGGGTCACAGCGGTTACGGTCAGCGGATCACCGTCGGGGTCGACGTCATTGGCCAGCACCCGCAGCCAGTTTGGCGAATTCAGGTCGGCCCGCAGGCGATCGGTCTTGGCGATCGGCAGCAGGTTGATGTCGATCAGCTTCGTGGCCGGCGCGCTGTTGCCGCCCGCCCCGTCGCTGACGATGAAGCTGGCCGTGCGCGGGCCACTGGTGGTGACGGTGGCTGTATTGGCGAAGGTCACCGCCCGCACCAGGGCCTGTACCGCTTCGCGCGTCGCGTTGGCGTTGAGCGTCACCACCAGCGCGCTGCCATTGCCACCGCTGACGCTGCCGATCACCACGCCGCCATAGCTGACGTTGGTGCCACTGCGCCCGATCGCCCCGGGGGCGGTGCCCTGGTCCTGAATGGCGAGTTGATCCTCGGGCGCCCCGCCGCTCAGGGCGACGGTCAGGCTGCCGCCGTTGAAGTTCGGCGAGTCCGCATCGCTGACCGTGGCCGCCGGGTCGATGAGCACCGCCGGCTGGCCCTGCAGGTAGAAGGTCGCCCCGCTACTGGTCGTAATCACCGGGTCGTCGTTCTCAGCAGTAATCGTGATCGTGAACTGGGCCTCCGGCAGCGTGGTGGTCTCATCGCGCAGGGTGAAGCGGAAGCTGTCGCTGGTCGTCTCCGAGCCATCGTGGGTGTAGGCCACGCGCCCGGCATCGATGTCGGCCTGGGTGAAGCTGCCGCCGGCGACCAGGGATACATCGCCCACACTCAGGGCGCCGCGGGTCGGCAGCGCCGTCACGGTGAAGCGCAGCGCCGCAGGCAGCGTATCGGGGTCGATCGCTCGCAGCACGGCGGCGGCGATCGCTGCGCGCTGGCCCTCAGCGACCACCAGGCCGTTGTTGACCAGCTCCGGCGGGTCATCCACCGCAACGATCGTGAGCTCGATCGTCGCCACGGGGCTGCTCAGCGCCGGGCTGCCGGTGTCGCTGGCCACCACCTCGATCCGCCGCGCCGTCCCGGGGTTCTCGGTCGTATTGGCATACCGCAGGCTCCGCAGCACGGTCGTCATATCGGCCACGCTCGCCGGGCCAGTTACGGTCAGCGCACCCGTCGTCGGGTTGTAGGCCGCGCTGACCCCGCCCACCCCGCTCGTATCCACGCTCAGGCTCTCCGCAGCCCCGTTACGCGGATCGGTGATCGTGGCAACCAGGCTGGCGATCTGGTCGCCGTCCGGGTCGGTCACGGTCGCGGTGGCCGCAACGATCAGCGTCAGTGGGTCCTGTTCGCTGTAGGTTGCGCTGTAGTTGACACCCGCCGCTGGACCGTTCAGGTCAACCGCGGGCGCTTCATTGACGTTGGTCAGGTTGATCGTCACCGTCCCCGTGCCACAGAGGTTCGGCGTACCGCCATCACAGACCTCGACCTCCAGCGTGTAGCTGGGCTGGGCCTCGTAGTCGAGGGCGCCGGCAACCCGGATCGCGCCGCTCGTGGCGACCACGCTGAACAGCGCCTGGCCGCTCCCGCCCGTTACGCGGAAGCTGCGGCCAGTGGTCGGCCCATCGGCGTCGGTCACCGCGATGGAGCCAACAGAAGTGCCTACGGGGCTGTTCTCAGCGACGCTGAAACTCTGGCCGGGGGTTACCACCGGCGGCTGCTCGTTGCGGTCGAGCAACTCGATGGTGATCGTAGCGGTATCACACTGGCTGATCAGGTCGCAGACCTCGACCTCCAGCGTGTAGCTGGCCTGGGCTTCATAGTCGAGGACCGCGCCAGTGGCAACCGTGATCGCGCCGCTCGACGCACCCACATCAAACAGCGTCTGGCCGTTACCGCCGGTGACGGTAAAGTTCAGGCTGGCCGGCTCCTCATCGCTCACCACGATCGTGCCTACTGCCGTGCCAGCGGGGCTGTTCTCGGCGACCGTGAAACGCTGGTCGTCCATCACCGGCGGCACTTTGGCATCGCGGATGGTGCCAATGGCCGAACTCTGGAGGAAGGGCGTATTCACGCTGAAGGACGTCGCCGGGTTCAAGTTGAGGGTCATAGTCTCGGGCGGCTCGCTGATCCCATCCTCGAGCACGCTGATCCGGATCACGCCCGTCTGCTGGCCCTCAGGGATCACCAGGATGCCATTGCTGACCCCGACGAAGTCGGCGCCGGCGATGGCGCTGCCATTGGCCGTAGCGTAACCAATGACCACATTCTCCAGCGGAACGGCGCTCAGGGTGACGACAAAGTCCAGGGTCGCGCCAGGGCCCTCGCGCGCCGAGGGCGCGCTGATGCTCTGGACGGTGGGATTATCGTCGTCGATGATCACGGCCAGCGTTTCGGTGAAACTGCCGACCGGTGGCTGCACCGCGGGGGCACCGGTGGCGCTCACCACCCGGGCGCGCACCAGGAAGGCCTCGTTCAACTCGTCCTCGTTATCGCCGATGATCGTCACCGGGAAGCTCCTGAGCGTATCGCCAGGGCCGAAGGTGAGCGTAGCCGGGGTGGCGCTGTAGTCAACACCGGCGGTTGCGGAGTTTGAGGGCACGTCGGCTGTCGTGAGCTCCAGGACGATCTCCTGTCCGGGACCGAGGGCCTGCGACAGGCTGACGGTGAAGTTGACCACTCTCGTCGCACCGCTGTTACCCTCGCGGATCGGTGCATCGCTGGCCTGGAGTTGCACCGTGATGATCGGGTTGGCGAAGAGTGCTCCAATGCCAACCAGCCCCAGCAGCAGCGCCACCAGCAAGGCTGGCCACCGGCGCCGCCGCCGTCCCGGTCCTGATGCTCGCACGTTGTCTCGTTCTGCGTGTGGATGGTCCATGCCGAGCACTCCTTTGGGCAACTGCCCCGACCCGCTGCGATTGCCGTACTATGCTTGATCGTCGTGTTGGTCATCAGCCTGCTGCAACTGCCGGAATGGGAACATGACGGCACGCCGTGCCTGCATATGCCGACACCAGCTTACGCGATCCACATTACGAAATGGAAACAGTTGGGCCGAAGCATTGGCTGTGCCAATGCCTCGGCCCAACGAGCGCAACCCGGAGTGGCTGGTTTCGGCCCAACCTGGGCTCGGAGGGAGTGCTAGATCAGCGCAAAGACCGCGAAGACGATGGTGATCACGAGCAGGAAGAGGATGGCACAGATGAAGGTCACGCGCTCCCAGTTGAAGAAGCGCCAGTCGGGGGGGATGGCATTCTCGAAGCCGTAGATCGTGAGCCGGTAGAGTCCGTCATCACCGGGCTGGCCAAGGTCGAAGACCACGTCGGTGAGCGGGACCATGCTGACCGTCACCTCGGCCAGGGCAATGCGCGTCTCGTCACTGACACCGGCCTGGGCCTCCGTGACGAGCGCGGCGAGCGGCGGCACCAGCGACCATTCGGGGCGCATACCACCGACCTGGCGCCGGCTGTAGATCACCTCGGGCGCGCAGTTCTGGCTGAGCCAGGCCTCATCGATACCCGGAAGCGCATCCTGGACCTCGAAGCTCTGCGCCTGCCGGCTCCAACTGAAGGCCTTGCGCTGCACGAGCCGCCCCACGCCCGCACAGCGGGTGCAGTTGACCCCGCCACGCCCGTCGCACTCCGGACAGGGCACCAGGACCTGGGCCACGGGGCTGGGGGGCGCGGACACAGGGGCAGCGGGCTGGCCCTCGGCAGGCGCAGTGGCAACCGGGCGCGTCACGTAGACCCGCTGCTGGCCCTTGCAGCGGCTACAGACGAGTGTGCCCTTGCCGCCGCACTGCTCACAGGTAACAACCCGCGTCGAGCCGGCGATCACCACCCGACCGCCGGCCTGGTCGGCAAACTCCTTCGCCGGGGGCAGCGTCACCGCCCAGCGGTCGAGTTCCGGCTGCAACGGGTAGACCTGGGCCTTGTGGTCGGGCTCCTCATCGCGTTCTGGGGAACTGCGACGCTCGTAGAGCACGCGCAACTGGTAGAAGTAGAGATTGTGGCTGCTGACCTTATGAAAACGGGCGAGACGCCCGAGCAACGGGCGGCGCAGGCGCAGGCGATCGGCGGCGGCGTAGGCATCGAGCAGCGCGCTGAGCACCACCGGGTCGCGCAATTCAGTGGCGCGGCGGTGCGCGCGCTCAATCGGGCCACGCACCAGCTCGGGGCCGAGCACCACCTCGACCGCGTTGGTCTCCACGCCACCGGCTTCGAGCTCGACCGGCTTGACCGTGGTGCGGGCGCCTGCGATCACCATCTGGGTCGCCATCTCGTGGCGCTTGAAGATCTGGTCGAGCGCCTCGACTGCTGCGCCGGCCGAGGGGAAGCGGTGGGTCGGCTCGAGTGCGAGCAGCCGGGCGAGCACCCGGTCCACCTCGGCGGGGATGCCCTCGACCCCTCGCTCCTTGAGCGGCAGCGGCGCGCTGAACGGCGGCCCCTCGGGCAGCCCGGGCGGTTCGGCCCAGGGCAGCGCACCGGCCAGCATGTGGTAGAGCACCACCCCGAGGCTGTAGATATCCGAAAGGTGGGTAACACTGGTGGCCGATTGGGTGTGCTCGGGCGAGAAGTAGCCGGGGGTGCCCATGATCGTGCGCGTGACGGTGATCGGCGTCGCCGAGTCGCGGGCAATGCCGAAATCGGTGAGCACGGCGCGACCGGTCTTCTGCTCGAGCAGAATGTTGGCCGGCGAGACATCGCGGTGCACAATGTTGCGGGCGTGGGCATAGTCGAGCGCACTGGCCACCTGGCGGAAGATGGCCAGCGCATCGGTCAGGGGCAGACGCCCGCGCCGCTCGAAGTGATCGCGCAGCGAGCCGCCCTCGATGTACTCCATAACCGTGTAGTGGAAGGGCGGCAGGAAGCCATAGTCGTGGAGCTGGACGATGTTGGGATGGCGCAGCCCGGCCGCGATCGCCGCCTCGCGCTGGAAGCGGCGCACCGCCTCGCGCTCCTGGGTCACCAGCAGCTTGATGGCAACCACGTGGTCGCGGAGCTCGGCGTGGCGCGCCAGCCAGACCTCACTCGAGGCGCCACGCCCGATGATGTGCTCCAGGCTATAGTTCCCGATCTGGCGTGGAACGTCCATCAGTCAGCGTAGCCGTGGGGATGAGAGCGATGCCACTCCCAGGCGCTGGCGACGATCGTCTCGATGTCAGCATAGCGGGGCTGCCAGCCGAGCTCGGCCCGGATGGCGGCCGAGGACGCGATCAGCACCGCCGGGTCGCCCGGGCGGCGCGGGCCAATCACGTGGGGGATGGGGTGGCCGGTCACCTTGCGGGCAGCCTCGATCACCTGCAGCACGCTGAAGCCATTGCCATTGCCAAGGTTGTAGCGGCGCGAGCCAATGCGATCGAGAGCCTCCATCGCCAGAATGTGCGCCTGGGCGAGATCGACGACGTGGATGTAGTCGCGGATACAGGTGCCATCAGGGGTTGGATAATCGTTGCCGAAGACGGTGATATGCGGCCGCTGGCCGAGCGCCACCTGGAGGACCAGCGGGATGAGGTGGGTCTCGGGATCATGGTCCTCGCCGCGCTCGGGCGTATCGCCGCTGGCGTTGAAGTAGCGCAGGCAGGCATACTTCAGGCCGTAGATGCGCTCGAACCAGTAGAGCATGCGCTCGATGAAGAACTTCGACTCACCGTAGGGCGAGCCCGGGACGATCTTGTTGTCGGCCTCGATCGGCATCTGCTCGGGCTCATCGAAGAGGTTTGCCGTCGAGGAGAGGATGAAGCGGCGCACCCCGGCTGCGATCGCGACCTCGAGCAGGTTGCCGGCCGTGACGACATTGTCGCGCAGGTAGCGCAGCGGTTGCTCCATGCTCTCGCCCACGAGGGTGTAGGAGGCGAAGTGCATGATCCCATCGATGTCGGGATGTGCGGCGAAGGCGGCACGTACCGCATCGATGTCGGCCAGGTCGCCCTGGATCAGCGTCGCCTCGCGTGGCACGGCTGCGGCGTGGCCCTGGTAGAAGTTGTCGAAGACGACGACCTGGTGGCCAGCGGCAATCAGTTCAGCAGACGTGATCGCGCCGATATAGCCGGCACCACCGGAGACGAAGATCTTCACAAGTGACTCCTTGTCGCTGTGCCAGGATGTCTGGGTGTCCGCTCCAGCTCGCTCACGCCTCAGCAGCGGGCTCCGATCCATCGTCCGCGGGCGCAGGCTCCTCCGGCGCGGGCGCGACCGGCACCGGGATCGGCACGAACACATCGGGGTTGAGCGCGGGCAGCGGGGCGTGAGCAATCTGGGCGCCCACGGCATAGAGCGCCTGCACCCGATGGCGGTTGAGGCAGACGAACCCACGGCTGAACGAGGCGCCCCCCTGCAGCGGATAGATCGTCACCCCGCTCAGCGGCACGAAGTCGTCAGTCATCTCGCCGAGCATCACGATCAACTCCATATCGGTGCGTTTGTAGAAATCGGCGCGGAGCGCGAAGGTCGGCGTGAAGAACATCATAGGCTGGGTATCGCGCGGCGGAGACGGGGCCTGAAAGCCGGGCGGCGGCGCCGGCTCGGCGATGGTGGCGACCAGCAGCGAGTCGCTCCAATCGACCAGCAACTGGGGCACGTGCTCGGCCTGCTGCGGGCGCCAGAGCGGGGCCACACTGGCGTCACGCAGGGTGATGAAGCGATGCAGCCGGCTATTGATCGCGTCGCTGACCCGGCGGTAGAGTGGCAGATCGTAGCTGCCGGTAATGACCAGCGCGTCGGTATAGACCTCGATCGTGAAGCTGTAGTGATCGCTCATACTCCCTCGCGCAAATGGGGCGATCCTCAGGCCCGCAGCCCCGCGAGTGTCTCCCAGAACCCGGGGTAGCTGACGGTGACTGCGTCGGGGTCGTGGACGCGGGTCTCACCGCGAGCGACGAGCGCGGCGACCGCCCAGGCCATGGCGAGGCGATGGTCGCCGTGGCTGGCAAGCTCGGCGCCGACGAGGTGCGGCCCGCGGCCAACGATGGCCATGCCGTCCGTGGTGGGCTCGACGGCCACGCCGAGCGCGGCGAGGCCACCGGCCACGGTGGCGATGCGGTCAGTCTCCTTGGCGCGGAGTTCCTGGGCGTCACGGATCACGGTATCGCCCTCAGCGCAGGCGGCGGCGACGGCCAGGACGGGGATCTCGTCGATCAGGCGCGGGATAAGCTCGCCGCCGATGCTGGCGCCCCGCAGCTGCGAGGAGCGTACCGTCACATCACCCACCGGCTCGCTGCCCTCCACCCGCTCGTTGCTGATGGTGATCGCCGCGCCCATCGCGCGCAGCACCTCAAGCGCGCCGATACGGGTCGGGTTGAGGCAGACCCCGGTGGTCGTGAGTTCGGCATCAGGGTGGATGGCGGCGGCAACCCACCAGAAGGCGGCCGACGATGGGTCGCCTGGGACACGCAGGGTAAGTGGGGCGGGCAGGTGCGGGTCGGTCGGCGGGTGCAGTGTGATCTGTTCGGGGGAAAGCTGCAGATCAACGCCCATGGCCTGCAGCATGCGCTCGCTATGATCGCGGCTGGCGATCTTGCCGGTGAGGGTGAGCGGCCCGCTACCAGCAAGGCCGGCGAGCAGCAGGGCCGACTTGACCTGGGCGGAGGCGACGGGCAGCGCATAGCTCCCGCCACCGAGCATAGCACCCCGCACAGCGAGCGGTGCCCGGTCGCCGTTATCGCGCCCATCGAGCCAGGCGCCCAGCGCGCGCAGCGGGGCAACGATGCGGCGCTGGGGGCGCGAGCGCAGCGAGGCATCGCCACTGAGCACGGCGAACAGCGGCATACCGGCGAGCAGGCCAGCCAGCAGGCGCAGCGTCGTGCCGGAGTTGCCGCAATCGAGCACATCGGCAGGCTCACGCAGCCCGCGCAGGCCAACCCCGCCAATGCGCACCTCCGTCCCCTCGCGCTGCACCGCAACGCCAAGCGCGCGCACACAGGCGATCGTCGCAAGGCAATCGGCGCCGGCGAGGAAGTTGCTGACCTGGGCGCTGCCCGCGGCGACGGCATTGAAGATCACCGCCCGGTGCGAGATCGACTTGTCGCCGGGGATCTGGATGACGCCGCGGAGACGTTGTGGGGCACGAAGCGCGATGCTGGTCATTGCCGGCCACTGCAGGGCGAGAGCGGGTGAAAGAACGCGCGGACCAGATGGTCAACCAGGGAGAGACGATACCTGATCGGGCGTTGTGATCAGCTTATAGCCGAAGCCGCGCTGGGTTACCAGGTAGCGTGGGTTGCCCGGATCGGGCTCGATACGCTGGCGCAGCCGATAGACGAGCGCATCGATCGCGTTGTAGTCGAAGACCTCATAGTCCCAGACCTGGCGGGCGATCTCGTCCTTGCTAATCACCTGGCCACGCCGCTCGTAGAGCAACTCAAGCAGCTGGAACTCCTTGACGGTCAGCGACGGCGTCAGGATCTGGCCCTTGATGTAGACCTCTTTGGTGCGGCTATCGACGCGCAACTCCTCGCGGACGCTGCGTAGCAATTCGGGGGGCAGCACCCCCTTGACCGTCGCCTCTGGGTCCTGGAAGACAATCACCGTATCAGCGATGATAATCTGATCCTGATTGTGCAGCGGGCACAGCCCTGCAATGCGCTCCTGGTTCACAAAGGTGCCATTGGTGCTTTCCAGGTCGCGCACGGCAAAGCCCTCCTCAGTACGTTCGAGGCGGGCATGGCGCCGGGAGGCGAGCGGATGGTCAATCACGATATTGTTGGCGCCATCGCGCCCGATCGTGATCGTCTCGGACTCCCACTCGAGTTCGCGGAACTGGCCGTCCTGGCGCTTGATCACAAGTTTTGGAGCGGGCGCAGCCTGCATGCCGCGTTCCTCCGGACAGCGTTGCAACCCCTTGTACGTTATGGCACAATCTTGCGCGTTCGTCTGGCTGATTATACCATCAGCACTGCGCAAACTCAATCGGCAACCACTGACCACCCAGGGCTGCTGCAGCGCCTGTGGGGCAAGCCCCACACCCTTGTCGGGCGGTGCAGCCGCCAACACTACCAGACAAACGCCTCCCCTGCAGGACGACCGCTGATCCAGCCGGGCCGCGTACTGATCGTGTATACTGGGAAGCGTTGCAAATGCCGCCCTGCCCGTGTCAACTGGTGGACCACGCGCTCCAGTATCGCCACCGTGCCTGTTGCCGCAAGGAGAGCGCCGCGTGACAAGCCTGATCGGACGCCGCCTGGGGCGTTACGAGATCCGCGCCGAGCTTGGCCGCGGCGGCATGGCCCGTGTCTATCGCGCCGTGGACACCCTGCTGCAGCGCCCGGTGGCGCTCAAGGTGCTGGCCGCACAGCTAAGCCTGGACCCCGAGTTCATCCGCCGCTTCGAGCGTGAGGCCACCACCGCGGCAAACCTGCACCACCCGGCGATCGTTACGATCTATGATGTCGGCGAGCAGGACGGGCTCTACTACATCGCCATGGAGTACATCTCCGGGCGCAGTCTGCACGCTGTGCTCGAAGAGCGCACTACCCTGGGCCTCGGCTACGCCGTCAGCCTGCTCGATCCGGTCGCCCGCGCCCTCGATTATGCCCACGCGCAGGGCGCCGTCCACCGTGACATCAAGCCCCACAACATCCTGATCGCCCGCGACGGTCGGGTGTTGCTCACCGATTTTGGCATCGCCCAGACACCGGACTCCGACGGTGAGCGCCTCACCCGCACCGGCATCTTTATGGGCACGCCCGAGTACATCTCACCCGAGCAGGCCGAGGCGCGCCGGGTCGACGGGCGGAGCGACCTCTACGCCCTGGGCGTGGTCGCCTACGAGGTGATCACCGGCCGCGTCCCGTTTTCCGGCCCCACCCCGCAGTTGATCGTGGCCCACGCGCAACTGCCGCCGCCGCCACCCACCAGTGTGCTGGCCCACCTGCCCGGCGAACTGGACGAGGTGCTGGCCCGCGCCCTGGCGAAGCGGCCCGAGCGGCGCTACCCCACCGGCCTGGCGCTGGTCGATGCGCTGCGCGCCGTCGCCGAGCACTATGGCACCCCACTGGCCACCCGCGAGCAACTGGCCGGGCTGGCTGACGCGGCCGACGCGCCGCCGCTACCGGACTTGCCGCAGGCCATCCCTGCGCCGCCGCCACCCAC
>DAOUBZ010000335.1:0-5864 GCA_034432515.1 Chloroflexaceae bacterium
CGGCCCCGCCGCCGGCGTTGTCACGCCGGCGGCGGGGCCTCGTGTCGTAAAGCGTGGCGCGCCTGGATAGACCTTGACGGGGGCGAGCGCGGCCGTCCGTCAGCGGGGTGTTGCGCGTCCGGATCCGCTTTACGCGGCCGAACCGGCGAGGACGAGCCCTCACCCCCAGGGCTACCCACCCTGGGCGAGCAAGCGTTCGCGAATGCTGAGCACCTCGGTGCGCAGCCGGTTGTCGGCGTTGATCTCCTCGGCGATCTTCTCGCAGCCGTACATCACCGTGGTGTGGTCGCGGCCACCCAGCAGGTTGCCAATGTCAACCAGGCTCGACTCGGTCTCCTCGCGGAGCAGGTACATCGCTACCTGGCGTGGCACGACAATGTTCCGTGAACGTCCGCGCCCGGTCAGCGCCCGCATATCGACCCCGTAGTGCTCGCTGACTGCCTGAAGGATCATGTCGGGGGTGATGCGCTTCCGCCGTGCGCTGCCGAGCAGGTCGGCGAGGGACTGGGTGGCCACCTCGACGCTGATCGGCAGGCCGTGCATCGCCGCATAGGCCGCTACCCGGTTCAGGCTCCCCTCGAGCTCGCGGATGTTGCTCTGCACCTTGTGCGCCAGGAAGTCGATCACCTCGTCGGGCACGTAGACGTTCATCTGGTCGCCCTTGGCCCGCAGAATGGCAGTGCGTGTCTCCAGGTCCGGCGGTTGCACATCGGCGATCAGCCCCCACTCGAAGCGCGAGCGCAGGCGCTCTTCCAGTGTGAGAATGGCCTTCGGCGGTTTGTCCGAGCTGATCACAATGTGTTTGGCCGCCGCGTGCAGCGCATTAAAGGTGTGAAAAAACTCTTCCTGGGTCGACTCTTTGCCGGCAATGAACTGGATGTCGTCGATCAACAGCACATCGATGTTGCGGTAGCGCAGCCGGAACTCCTCGGTCTGCTGGCGCCGGATGGCGTTGATCAGATCATTGGTGAACTTCTCCGAGGACACGTAGAGTACGTTGATCTCCGGATCGCGGTCCAGCACATAGTTGCCGATCGCATGGAGCAGGTGGGTCTTGCCGAGCCCGACCCCGCCGTAGAGGAAGAGCGGGTTGTAGGCCTGGCCCGGGTTGTCAGCCACGGCCAGGCAGGCGGCGTGGGCCAGCCGGTTGCTCGAACCGACGATGAAGCGCGAGAAGGTGTACTTCGGGTTGAGCATGCCTGTGCGCATGGCGCTGGTCAGTTCCAGCTGGACCGCTCGCTCGCTGCCCAGGTAACCCTCCTCGCTGCCTGGCGCCAGGATCGCCGTGGGTGTGGCGCTCTCGCTCCGGCTGAGCTGCGCAGCCCCGCTGCTGGCAATCACCACCCGCACCTGGACCGGAAAGCCCACCACGTCGCCAAGTGAGCGCCGCACCGGGGCCAGGTAGCGTGTCTCCAGCCCTTCTTTGTGAAACGGCGACTGGGTGCCGACCGTAGCCGTGCCCCCGTCAAGCGCGAGCAGGCTGGTGCCGCGCAACCATGTGTCAAACTCTTGCCGCGAGGTCTGCAACTGGATGGTGCCCAGGGCTGCTTGCCAGATCTGATTCAAGTTCACAGGCACCTCCTCGCGCTGGCCATAGCAAACCCAGGGCGCGCGGCTGTCCGCGCGCCGTTGGCATGAATCGCTATGAGACGCATTGGTCCCTCAGTAATGTGATTGTGGGGAGTGCACGCGTGGCGTGACGAATGTGGTCGAGATCATACTCCAAACCTTCCAATTTTTCAAGCAACATAACGTGCAAATCTATAACGCCTGCTTATAGTTATCGCCCCTCGCACAGTAACGAATCTTTCGATTCTGGCGCTTGATTCCCTGGATCGTGTAGCGGTGTCGCCGCCGAGCATGTGGATAACTCCTGTGACTGTCATCACTTTTGCCGGGGCTGCACCGCGTCGGGGTGAGCTAGAGCAGTTCCAGTGATGGCCGCTGCTGCTTCAGGCTGCTTGTGGATAACTTGCGGTCAGGTGTGGAGAGGCTGTGGGCAGATTCGGCGGGGCTGGCCGCGAAATCGATCACTGGCTCGCACCTGCGCCGTTCTGCCCCTCCTGGCCGGCAACCGTCGTCAGGCCGGCGACTGCGGGCAGTTCCAGCGGTGGCAGGTCGGCCAGACTGGTGAGCCCGAATTGTTGGAGAAACGCCGGGGTGGTGCCATAGAGGATGGGCCGGCCAAGGGTCTCGCGGCGCCCTACCTCGTGCACCAGGTCACGGGCCAGCAGGGCGCGCAGCGTGCCGCTGCTGTCCACCCCGCGGATCGCGTCGATCTCGGCCCGGGTCAGCGGCTGGCGGTAGGCAATGATCGCCAGCACCTCCAGCGCGGCGCTAGAGAGGCGCCCTGTGGCCTGCACGCCCAGGAAGCGGCCCACGGCGCGCGCTGCCTCCGGGGCGCTGACGAGCTGCGCCGTCTCACCGTGGCGTTGCACGCGCACCCCGCGCGTCTGGCACTGGACGGCCAGCTGCTCCAGCGCGGCCTCGACGGCGTCGGCCGGGGCATCGAGTGTCCGCGCCAGCTGCGCCACGCTCACCGGCTCGCCGGCAACGAAGAGCAAGCTCTCCACCAGCTGGCTGAGCGTTGGCGCCGGGGCGGCTGGGGGGAGCTCGGGCAGCGGCACCTGCGCCCCCGGATCTGATTCGACCATGCGCTGCTTCTCCACGTCGTGGCTGGTGCGTTGCACCAGCAATAGGGCACCGGGCGCTATGGTATCATACGCGCACTGCTGCGCAAGGAAAGGGTCATTGTTATGGGAGAGCGCCGCCGGGGCATCACGCGCCGCCAGGGTATCGCCGGAGTCCTGGCCCTGCTCGGCCTGCTGCTGATCGCCACCAATGCCGCGGGCCTCGGTGCTGCCGAGCCCACCATCACCAGGCTGGCCTTCGGGGTGCCCGGCCCCGTGCTTGCGCTGCCCACTGCACTGGCCCTCACGCTGATCGGCGCGCTCTTTGTCGCCAGCGGGGTGCTCGGCCTGCTGCCCCGTGCCACCCGCGCCGCCACCATCTTGCTCTGGATCTCCGGCGGATTGCTCTTCCCGGCGCTCTTGATCTGGGCCGCCGCCGGCAAACAGACCAATGTGGTGACCATGGTCAGCGAGACGTTGCGCCTCGGCACGCCGATCGCCCTCGGGGCGATGGCCGGCATCTGGGCCGAGCGCAGCGGCGTGATCAATATCGCGATTGAGGGCATGATGCTGACCGGCGCCGCCTTTGGCTTCGCCGCCTTCCTGCTCACTGGCAGTATCTGGTTCGGCGTGCTGGCCGCCGTCAGCCTCGGTGGCCTGATGGCCCTGCTCCACGGCGTGCTCTCGATCCAGTTCAGGACCGACCAGATCATCAGCGGGACGGTGATCAACATCCTGGCGATCGGGGTCACCGGCTATCTGCGCCGCCAGTTCATTGTCGAGGCCGGCGGCGGCCGGATGACCCTGCCGCAGATCAAGCTCCCGCTGCTCAGCGATATCCCGCTGCTCGGCCCGACGCTCTTCAGCGGCAAGCCGATCTTCTTCGCTATGCTCGTGATCGTGGTCCTGACCCACCTGGTGCTGTTCTACAGCCGCTGGGGCCTCCGGACCCGGGCCGTCGGCGAGAATCCCCGGGCGGCCGATACCGTTGGCATCAATGTCTACCGCGTTCGCTACCTCGATGTGCTGCTCAGCGGTCTGATCGCCGGGCTGGCCGGAGCCTGGTTTTCCCTCGAAACCGTGGGCACCTTTGACGATGGGATCACCGCCGGCAAGGGCTTCATCGCCCTGGCGGCCATGATCTTCGGCAAGTGGATGCCCTTCGGCGCCTTCGGCGGGGCCATGCTCTTCGGCTTCGCCGAGGCCCTGCAGACGCGCCTGCAGATCCTCAAGGTCGAGGTCGCCGGCGCGCCGGTGCCGGCGCAACTGCTCCAGATCCTGCCCTACGTGGCGACGATGGTTGTGCTCGCCGGCCTGATCGGTCGCGCTGTCGGCCCCGCCGCCGCCGGCAAACCCTACGAGAAGTGACAGCTCCCCAGGGGTATTGTGCTGGGTCGGCCCCTGCCCCGTAAGGCGGAAGCATTGGTTGCCCCAATGCTTCCGCCTTACGGCCCCCCACCGCTTGCAGCTGCCACCCCCAGGAAGATCAGCCCGCACAGGGCCAGAAAGCCGAGCAGCCCCAGCAGCAGCGGGTAGAGCAGCACGGCCAGCGTCGCTCGCGTGCTGTCCAGGCGGTGGGCCACGCTGGTGGCAATCACCAGGATCACCAGGCCCCAGAGCCAGGCGATCAGGCCGAGCATCGAGCCCAGGACCGGGATGAAGCCCAGCGCATCGAGCGCGTGGGGTGCTACCGAGAGCGCGCCGAGCCCGAGCATCTGCTGGATGCTGCCCTGGCCGCCGAGCTGGCGGGCGGCGATGTGGGTCAGCACCACGCTGAACAGCAGGCCGCCCAGGTAGCTCAGCGGTGTGCTCACCACCCTGGCCAGCCACTGGAAGGCCAGGCCAACTGGGCGGGGCAGTGGCGTGGGCAGGCTGAGCAACTCCTCCAGCAGGGCGTAGAAGTCGTCCTCGTTCTCGTTCACAAACTGCAGCAGCGGTTGCAGCTGCTCGGCGTTCGGGCCCAGCGCGATCTGGCGCTTCTGCTGCTCCACCACCGCCTGGACCGTCGCCACGGTGCGCGCTGGCGTCGCCGTGTTGATCAGCGTGCTGGTGCCGCTGACTGCGCCCACCAGCAGGCCCACAAACAGCACCACCAGCAGGCCGCGCCGCACCACCTCGGGCGAGTCCCGCAGTTCCAGCATCGCCCGCTGGTTGAAAGTCAGCGCCGCGTTGAACAGCTCGATCATCGGCCCGCTCCCACCGGGAGGCTGCTGAGCGCCCCCGCAAAGACGAAGACCACACAGCAGTAGAGCCCGACGAGCAGCACCCCGGCAAGCAGCGGGCCGACCAGCACCGCCCAGAAGGAGCGCCACGGCGCGAGCGCGTGGGCTTCGCGCACGGCCACGTAGCTGGCGAGCAGCCCGAGCAGCGTGCTGGAGAGCCACAACCCCGCGGGGATCTGTTCGGCATAGGGCACGATCTGCACCAGCCCGAGCAGGTTGACGCCCGCCACCAGGCCGGTGCAGGCCAGCGTCTGCCCGTAGCGCGCCGTGCCGCCGAAGGCCCTGGCCGCGATGTGGGCCACTGAGCCGCCAATCAACCAGCTGACCAGCCCGACCAGCGGCGTGAGCAGGATGCCAATCGCTCCCATTAGCGGGTTGGCCGTGAGCGAGAAGTTGGCCGGATCGGCAAAGAGTTGCTCGAAGGCCGCCACAAAGTCCGGACTCTCGGCTGCCAGCTGGTCATACCAGGGCATTGCGGTCAGCCCTGCGTAGAGCGTGTCGCGCGTCGCCTGCGGGTCCGGCTGGGTCAGATACTCACCGATGTCGCCGATCCAGGCGGCGAGGCCGACGCTCAACCCGACCAGCAGCACCACAACCAGCGCCCGCTGCACCCCGACCGGTGATTCCCGCTGGGCGCGATAGACCCGGGCATCGAGCAGGAGACCGCCAAGGGCCAGGCGGAAGATCGTCGCAAGCGACTCCACAGCGCTCCTGAGTGGCTAACTGGACCACGGACAGGCCCGGCCGGCGGTGTTCACCGCTTGCCGCGCACCATTGCGCCGATCACATCGTCCAGTGGGAGAGTTGTTGCGGCCTATTCTACCACGCCTCCGGCGCTGGGGTCGGGGGCTTGCCCCCTCTCAGGGGTGGGTTTTTTGGCGGATGGCGTCCTGATGCGCTGCTTGCCCTCACCCCCCTGTCCCCCTGGTATCATGTAGTCGTCGGCGGTGAGGCCGTACTCCCCCTGAGGGCGCGACCCTGGTGGAGAGATAGGCCCCCCGCCCTCACATCG
>DAOUBZ010000336.1:0-5383 GCA_034432515.1 Chloroflexaceae bacterium
CGATGCCATCGCCGGGGCGCGCTATCTGGCCACGGCGGGCCTGGCCGATCCTGAGCGGCTGGTAATCATGGGCGCGAGCTCCGGCGGCTACACGGTGCTCGAGGCGCTCTGCCAGGCGCCTGAGTTGTTCCGGGCGGGCGTCTGCCTCTACGCAGTGACCGACCTCTTCAGCCTCGTGGCCGAGACGCATAAGTTCGAGGCCCACTACACCGACTGGCTGGTCGGGCCGTTGCCCGAGGCCGCCGCGCGCTACCGTGAGCGCTCACCGCTCTTCCACGCCGAGCACCTGCGGACCCCGCTGGCGATCTTCCAGGGCGAGGACGACCGCGTGGTACCACCGGGTCAGGCAGAGGCCATCGTCGCGGCGCTGCGCCGGCGCGGCGTGCCCCACGTCTACCACCTCTTCCCCGGCGAGGGCCATGGCTGGCGCCGCAGCGAAACGATCGAGCGCTACTACAGCGCGCTCGATGCCTTCCTGCGCCAGTATGTGGTCTTTGCCTGAGGCTGCCTCAGTGAGCAACGTCTCCGGGGCGGCGCAGCCGCTCCAGGTTTCACCGCCGCAGGCGGCCGGCTGCATTATAGCCGCGTATACTCACAGATCACCGCGGGCTGGCCGAGGACGATGACGCGCTGGCGCGGGCCAGGGCGCAGGTTGCGGGCAGCGCGGTTGCGCGCCTGTTCGAGCAGGCGCGCATCGCCGGTGAGCGCCACCAGGCGACCGCCGGGGCGGAGCACGCGGGCGATCTCCGCCAGTACGGCCTGGTAGAGCTCGGCCAATTCGGCCTCGTTGCTGACCTGCTTGCCAAAAGGCAGGTTGACCGCCACCTTGTCCACGCTGCTGTCCTCCAGCGGCAGCCGGTGCGCATCCCAGCGACTGGTGACGATGCGGCCCCTCACGCCATGCAGGTTCTCGCGCATCGCGTTGACCGCCTCGCTGCTCAGGTCGCCGCCGTGAAGCTCGGCAAACGGCCCGGCGGCGGCGCGCTCCACCAGGATGGTGCCGGCGCCGGCCATCGGGTCAAGGAAGACATCCTCGGGGGCGGGGTCGGTCAGCGCAACCATGGCTGCCGCGAGGGCCGGGCGCAGCGAGGCCGGCAGGTGGCGCAGCTTGCCGCGCTGGCGCATGCTGGCGTCGGAGAGCCGGATCGCACAGAGCAACTCCTGCTCGACCAGCGTGGCCCAGACCTCGAGGTCGCCATCGTCTTCGACCAGGCGCCATGTGCCGGGCCAGCCCTCGCGCACGGCGTCGGCCACGGCGCGGCCCACATCGCGGCGCAGGTAGCGCTGCCGCCCGACCGTGCGCGCGATTACACGAAACGTACCGCCAGGCTTGCGCAGCCCGGTGAGGCGGCGCCAGGCCTCCAGTGCCGGTGCGACGTCCTCGGCGGCGCGCACAGCGGCGTAGATCTGGCGCAGGCCGCGCTCGTCGGGGGCGATGCGATAGCCACGAGCGGCAACCACGAAAACGTCTTCGGCCAGGCGCAGGCTCAGCAGCGGCTTCGGTCCACCCTGATGGGCGATCAGCACGAGGTCGTTGCGGCCCGGCACGGCCTTGATCCCGACCAGGCGTGGCGCCGTCTGCCTGGTGCCGCTGGACAGCACCTGTTCAGCCTCGCGCCAGGCGAGGGTACCGAGGCCAGGCACGGTTTGCAGCGCGTAGAGCATAGCCAGTTCGCCGGCTCAGGTTGTCGCGTAGGCCAGCAGCACGTGGTAGAGATCCACCAGGCTGTCGATGCTTACCCACTCTTCGTCGGCGTGCAGGCCGTCGCCAACCGGGCCGACGCAGATCGCGGGGATGCCGACGCTGGTGTAGTAGCGTGCATCGGTAGCGAAGTGCTCGCGGTAGAAGCGCGGCGTCGTCCCGAGGCGTTCGGTCAGCAACTCGGCCACGCGGCCCACCGCGGGGTGTTCGGGATCGGTGTAGAGCGGCACGCAGCTGTCGACCGCCAGCACCTCGCTGCCGGGGAAGCACGTGCTCAGGGTTGCCAGAATGCGCTCGGGCGTATCGTCGCCAGTCCAGCGGATGTCGAAGGTCGCCTGCACCGCGGGGGCGATCTGGTTGCGCGAGCCGGCCCCGCTGTGCAGCAAGGTTGGGGTCACGGTGGTGCGCCACTCGTGGGGGCCGGCGGGCACGGGGTAGTGGGCCTCGAGCGCGACGAGGCCGTACGCCAGATCGCGTACAGGATTGTGCCCGTCCCACGGGCGCGAGCCGTGCGCCGGGTGGCCGGGGAGGCGCAGGTCGACCCACATGCCGCCCTTGTGCGCGAAGAGGATGCCCATATCGGTGGGCTCCAGGCAGAGCATGAAGTCACAGCGCCAGCCCTCGGCGAGCAGGCGCCCGGTGCCCTGGGCCCCGCCGATCTCCTCGTCGCAGACGAACTGGAAACCGACATCGGGGCGCTCGGGGTGGGCGGCCAGTTCACGCAGCAGGCGCAGCATCACCGCGCAGCTGCCCTTCATATCCTGGGCGCCGCGCCCATAGATCCGCCCATCACGCACCACGGGGACGAACTGCTCGGGGCGGCCCACGACGACGTCGAGGTGGCCGTTCAGCATCAGTGCGGGGGCGCGGGTCGCACGGAGCGTGGCGACGATCGCCGGTTTGCCGCCGGCCTCGCTCCGCTCGACGAAGATCCCGGGGATGGTGTTGAGGTACGCGGCGACGTAGTCGCTACAGGCCGCCAGTTGATCCGGCCGGTCGGCGATCGACTCGAAGCGCACCAGTTCAGTCGTTAGCGTGACAAGTTCCTCACGGAGGGCGCTATCCATGGGCATCCTCGGGCTACGGCAGCGAGCGGCTACTGTATTGTACCACCGAAGTCTTAACCGTTTCTCCGGCTCGCGGCAAGGCGTTCGAGGGCGAAGAGCACGATCGAGACGTCGGCGGGGTTGATCCCGGCGAGGCGCGCGGCCTGCCCGAGGGTGGCCGGGCGGAAACGGGTGAGCACCTGGCGCGCCTCATTGCGCAGCCCGGGCAGTGTGGCATAGTCGAACTCCGGTGGGATGCGCCGGCCCTCAAGTTTGCGCAGGCGCTCTACCTCGCGCTGCTGGCGGGCGATGTAGCCGCCGTACTTGCACTCCACCTCGACCAGTTCCACCACATGCTCCGGCGCCTCGGGCAGATCCAGCGCGGCGCGTAGCTGCGGGTAGCGCACGGCCGGGCGGGCGAGCAGGTCGGCGGCGCTCATAGGCTGGCTCAGCCGGTCGATGCCCGTCGCCGCCAGCGCCCCGTTGATCGCGGCCGAGGGGTAGAGCCGGTGGCCCTCCAGGCGCGAGCGTAGCGCAATGGCGGCCGCGCGGCGCTGCTCCACCGCCGCGGCGCGGCCCGCGTCGACCAGGCCCAGTTCGTAGGCCAGCGGGGTGAGGCGCAGATCGGCGTTGTCGCCGCGCAGCAGCAGCCTGTGCTCGGCGCGTGAGGTGAACATGCGGTATGGCTCGCGGATCTCCCGGGTCACCAGGTCGTCGATCAGTACCCCGATGTAGGCCTGGTCGCGCCGCAGGATGACGGCCGGCGCGCCGGCGACGTAGCGCGCGGCGTTGATCCCGGCCATCAGGCCCTGGGCCGCCGCCTCCTCGTAGCCGGTGGTGCCGTTGATCTGGCCGGCAAGGAACAGGCCCGGCAGCCGCCGCGCCTGTAGATCGGCGCCGACCTCGCCGGTCGCCACCGCGTCGTACTCGATGGCGTAGCCGATGCGCATCAGTTCAGCGTGGCGCAGCGCCGGGATGCTGCGTAGCATGGCCCACTGCACCTCCTCGGGGAGCGAGGTGTTGCAGCCCTGCACATAGACCTCGGAGGTGTGCCAGCCCTCTGGTTCGAGGAACAGGCCGTGGCGCTCCTTGTCGGCGAAGCGCACGCTCTTGTCCTCGATGCTCGGGCAGTAGCGCGGACCGACACCCTCGATCACTCCGGAGAAGAGCGGCGCCCGGTGGAGATTGGCGCGGATGAGCTCGTGAAAGGCCGGCGTGGTGTGGACGAGGTAGCAGGGCAGCTGTGGGCGCCAGCCGTCCAGGCTGGGGTGCGGGTAGACGGGGGCGGGCGGGCCGTGGTAGGCCGGAACGGGTGGCGCGTCGTGGCCCTCGTAGTAGTGCCCAAACCAGACTGGCGTAGGGCTGCCGGGCTGCGGTTCACTCAGCGTAAAGTCGATGCTGGCGGCGTGGACACGGGGCGGCGTGCCGGTCTTGAGGCGCACCAGCGGGAAACCGAGCGCCGCCAGGTCTTCGCCGAGGGCCACGGCGGGCGCCTCGCCGGCGCGCCCGGCGCCCCAGGCCGCCTGGCCGGTGATCGCCCGGCCGCGCAGAAAGGTCCCGGTAGTCAGCACCAGCGCCTTCGCGTAGGAGCGCCAGCCGGTGTGACTGAGGACGGCAAAGGCCGCGCCCGGCGGCGCCTGATCGTCCCCGCCGCGCAGTGGGACGATCCGCTCGACCATGGCCTGGCGGATGGCCAGGTTCGGGACGCGCTCCAGCGTCTCCTTCATCACCTGGGCGTAGAGGCGCTTGTCGCACTGGGCGCGCAACGATTGCACCGCCGGGCCCTTGCTCTCGTTGAGCACGCGCAACTGGATGGCGGTGCGGTCGGTGACCCGGGCGATCAGCCCGCCCAGGGCGTCGATTTCGCGCACCAGGTGGCCCTTCGCCGGTCCCCCGATGCTGGGATTGCAGGACATGTGGGCCAGTTTGTCGAGGTCAAGCGTCAGCAGCAGGGTCCGGCAACCCATGCGGGCTGCGGCATTGGCCGCCTCACAGCCGGCGTGGCCGGCGCCAACAACGATCACGTCGTACAGTGTCTGCATAGGCCGTGCTATAATATCGCCCCGAGTCAGCCGATGGTGCCGATGCCTGTGTGGCGGCGCCCATGCCCGCCACGGGCGCCAGGCCGGCGGCGCTCGCGGTCGTCACCTTTCGCTCTTCCCCCACCTGCACAGGAGCAGTGGTTTGGCTTCCATCCTGATTATAGACGACGATGTGACGCTGTTGACGCGCCTGGCTGCGCAACTCGAGGCGGCAGGCTATCAGGTCGCCCGCAGCAGCGATGTGGTCCACGGCGAACGGCTCTACGTCGAACAACGCCCCGACCTGGTGGTGCTTGAGGTCCGTGCCGGCGATGGCCGTGGATGGGACCTGCTCGAGCGCTTCAGCGCGGAGACGCCGGTGCTGGTGCTGAGTGGCGCTGCTCGTGAGGAGGACGTCATTCGTGGCTTCGAGGCCGGCGCGATCGACTATGTCAGCAAGCCCTACCGTTCGGCCGAGTTGCTGGCGCGGCTGCGCGTGCGGCTGAGCGACGCGGCCCCTTCGGCGCTGGCAGCCAGTACCGTCAATGGCCCGGCGCCCGCGCCCGTGGTGACGGCTGCCGCGCCTGAGCCCCGGCCCGCCGGTGGCGCACCCG
>DAOUBZ010000337.1:0-3413 GCA_034432515.1 Chloroflexaceae bacterium
GTCGCCCCCAGGTCGCGCCAGAGGCTGTCGAGGGCCGCGCCGAAGGCCTGGGCGTCGGGGAAGCGCTGCTCGGGGGCGCGGGCGGTGGCCCGGGCCAGCAGATGCTCGGCGCTGGGCAGATAGAGGCTCGGGCGGGCCACGTGAAGCGGCGGGATCTGGGCGCTCAGGTGGGCGAGGGCGGTGGCCTGGGCGTCGGGGCCACTGATCGGGCGCACGCCGGTGAGCAACTCGTAGAGCAGCAGGCCCAGCGCGTAGACGGTGCTGGCCGGGGTGGCGGCGTGCCCCTCGCTCAGCTCGGGAGCGCGGTAGTGGGCCAGGTCACCGAGCACCTCGGCGGGGGGCAGTTGCCAGCTATCCACCAGCTTGACCCGCCCCTCGTCGACCAGCAGCAGATTGCTGCTGCTGATCGGGGGATGGTAGAGCCCGAGGGGCGCGTCAGCGTCCCGCCGGGCCTGACAGACCGCCACGGCGCCGGCAACCTGGCGCAGATAGAGCAGGGCCTGCTCCACGGTGAGCAGGCCAAGACCACGCAGCGGGCGGCCCGTACAGTACTCGCTGATCATAAACGGGCGCCCGTGGACCTCGCCGCTATCGAAGACCTCGAGCAGCGCCGGGTGCGAGCGACGGGCCATCTGGGCCACCTGGGCGGTGAAGCGCGCCACGGGCTGGGCCTGGCCCACCAGGTCCTTGCGCAGCAGGTGCAGCAGCACACGGCGCTGCAACCGCTCATCGGTTGCCGTGTAGACGGTGGCCAGGCGCGTCGCACCAAGGCGCTCGGCGACCCGATAGCGCCCGAAGAGCAACGGTGTGGAAGCCGGCGTGGCGGCGGCCTCGGGCATCTCAGCCCCCCAGCTGCCGGGCGATCAGCAGGTTACAGTGACCAGACTGCATAGGGCTGATTATAGCACGGCGGCGGGCGCAAAACTGGGATGCGCCCGCCGCAGCCCCGGAGCTGATGCAAGGTCCGTCTCCGGCGATAGGATGTGGGGCGGCTACACCACCCGACAGGGGGTTTGGGGCTTGCCCCGAGGATCGCGCATCAGCCATGCGGCGCAGCCGCGCCTGAACTCAACCTGCCAGGCAGCTCTCCAGGGCCAGGGCAAGGCGCTGGACGGCCTCGTCGGCCTGGGCGGGGGTGAGGACGAGCGGCGGGCAGAGGCGAATGGTCGAGGCGCCACAGGTGAGGATGAGCAGGCCCTTGCGAAACGCCTCGACCATCACCGCCTCGGCCAGGTCGTGGTCGGGCGCGCCGCTGGCCGGGTCGATCAGCTCCAGGCCGATCATCAGGCCACGGCCCCGCACGTCGCCGATCTGCGGGAAGCGCGCCCGCAGCCCCTGCAGGCCAATGAGCAGCTGAGTGCCGACCGTGGCGGCATTGGCCATCAACTCCTCTTCAACCATACAGAGCAACTCGTGCGTGACCGCACAGGTGAGCCCGTTGCCGCCGTAGGTATTGCCGTGGGCGCCGGGCTCCCACTGGCGGGCCAGTTCATCGCGGGCCAGCATCGCGCCGATGGGCAGGCCGCCGCCCAGGCCCTTGGCCGAGGCGACGATGTCGGGCACGATCTGCTCGTGCTCGAAGGCCCACATCGTGCCGGTGCGCCCCACGCCGCTCTGCACCTCGTCGCAGATCAGCAGGATGCCGTGGCGGTCGCAGAGCGCGCGCAGGCCGGCGAGGAAGCCCGGCGCGGGCACCACGTAGCCGCCCTCGCCCTGGATCGGCTCGATCACGATCGCCGCCGTCTCCTCGGGCGGGCAGGTGGTGGTGAAGAGTTGCCGCTCGATGAAGTCGAGGCAGGTCGCGCTCACCCGGGCCGGGTCGCTGCCGAGCGGCGGACGGTAGGGATTGGCGTAGAAGGCGTGAAAGCTACCGGGCAGCAGCGGGAAAAAGCCACGGCGCTGGCGCGGCTTGGAGGCGGTGAGCGACAGGCTGCCGTAGGAGCGGCCGTGGAACGCGCCATAGAAGGCGATGATGTTCTGGCGGCGGGTAACGTAGCGGGCCAGCTTGATGCTCGCCTCAATTGCCTCGGTGCCGCTGTTGCAGAAAAAGACCTGCCAGCTCTGGCCGCCAGGCATCAGGCTGACCAGCTTCTCCGCCGCCCTGACCATCGGCTCGTTATAGAAATCGGTGCCGGCCACGTGGGTAAAGCGGGCCAGCTGAGCCTGGGCCACCTGCACCAGGCGCGGGTGGCTGTGGCCTGCCGCCAGTACGGCGATCCCGGCCTGAAGATCGAGGTAGCGGTGGCCATCGACGTCCCACACCTCACAACCCTGGGCGTGGTCGATCACCAGTGGGTACACACGGCCCATCGGAACGATCACCTGGCTATCGCGCTCCACCAGGGCGCGGGCACGCGGGCCGGGCACATCGCCGGGCATATAGTCGATCCCGTAGCTCGTTGCGGGGAAGGGCGGCATAGGGGGGCTCCTCACGCTGAAGCGGGGCCAGCGGCGCTCGGGGGCGCCAGGGGTCGATTGTAGCCGAGCGGAGAATCGACGTCAAGGACTCCGGGGCAGGGGACGCCCAGCATTTGCATGCCGTCAATGCGTTGCGCTATAATGCCAGTACACGCGCCCAGCGCGCCGCGCTGCTCTCCTCTCCGACCTCGCCGTGGATCGTCCGCGCCTGGCCCTGGGGCCAGGGCGCCGCCCGCTTGACAACGGGCGCAAAACAGCGTATACTCTCGCCTGAAATTATTGCATCGTCAACAGTTGCTCACACAACGATGAGCCTGGTTGCACCGGCAATGGGCGCTCCCGCTGCACAACAGTACCGCATGATCCACGACATCTACGTCCTGCTGGACGATGGCGACCGGCGCGTGCTCCGCGCGCTCAACCTGAACACGTCGCAGTACGCGGTGCTACAGTTGCTCGACGGCGAGACCGGCTGGCGCCTGACCGACCTGAGCGAGCGCTTGCTCTTTGACAAAAGCACGGTGACCCGGATCGTGGATCGGCTGGAGCGGGCCGGCCTGGTGCGGCGCATCGCCGACCCGGGCGACCGCCGCGTGCAGCGCGTGGTGCTGACCAGCCAGGGCCTGATGAAGCGCAACCAGGCCTATGCGGCCCAGCAGCGCTCGATCGAGCGCCGTATGGCCGTGCTCGACGCCGATGAGCAGCAGCGCCTGTGCGCCCTACTGAAAAAGCTGCGTGACGGCCTGCAGGCCGAGCTCACCGCACCACCCGCGGCAACGAGCCACCCGGAAAGGGGGTGATGCGTAGGACTGAAGCTGAAATTGATGGTGTAACACCCACAGGTTCTCCCGGGAAGGAGCTTCCCATACCGGCCATTGCTGGCCAGACTTAGTACTACAACGAACGTTGTCATTCCGAGCCCTTCGCGGAGTGTACCCTGAGCCCTTCGCTTCGCTCAGGGTACACTCCGCGAAGGGCTCGGAATGACAACCCTC
>DAOUBZ010000338.1:0-2326 GCA_034432515.1 Chloroflexaceae bacterium
TTGAGCAACTCATCCGCGAAGGCCATCTTGACGACTACCGCCCCAACAAGGAAGTGACAGAGTAGAGTTAGCGCGTATATTCAGGCGTGCACCGGAGCTTGCATAGTACGACGATGAGACGTCGGCTGTTGCCGGGGCGGCAAACCACGCCCATGTCACCCTGCCGGCGGCGCATCCGCGGCGGACCGACCATGCAGGAGTCGCGAACGGACAATGAGCAACTTTGCGCCGATCAAGGTGCTCGACCTTGAGTTGACTGGGCCCCTGACCGACCTGTGCGACCTGGAGCGCTACGGCGCGGTTCGCGCCCTGGTGCGCTGGCATGGGCTGCCGCTCGGCAGCATTACGGTGCCGGTTCACGATGGGCGGGTGACCGTTGATGCACTGCGCCAGTCGATCGCCGAGCAGTTGCACTGGCCGCTGCTCCGCTGCTCGCTGCTCGGGCGCCTGGGCGGCAACCCGACACTCGGGGCGAGCCTCGCTGAGCTCGCCGCAGCGCCACGCCCCGCCGCCTATCCGGGGCCCTGGCCGGCATTCACTGTGGCCGTCTGTACCCGCGATCGTCCCCACGATCTCGCCCGCTGCCTCCGCGCCCTGGATGAGCTTGACTACCCCGGCGAGCTTGAGCTTATCGTCGTCGATAACGCTCCGCGCGATGATCGCACCGAACGTCTGGTCCGCGAGCAATTCCCCTCCGTTCGCTATGTGCGAGAGGACCGGCCTGGCCTGAACCGGGCGCGCAACCGGGCGATCAGCGCGGCCCGCGGCGCGATCCTGGCCTTCACCGATGACGACGTGGTGGTAGATCAGTGGTGGGCTCAGGGCCTGGCCCGCGTCTTCGCCGAGCACCCCGGCGTGATGGCGGTGACCGGGCTGGTAGAGCCCCTGGAGCTGGAGACGGCGGCCCAGGTGGCCTTTGAGCGCTACGGTGGCTTCGGTCGTGGCTACATCCAGCGCTGGCTCGGGGTGAACCGCGCGGGCGGCGAGCGCGCCGCCAGCGAGCACGCCGCCACCGCCAGGTTCGGCACCGGCGCCAATATGGCCTTCCGCCGCAGCGTGTTCAGCCGCATCGGCGGCTTCGACCCGGCCCTCGATGTTGGCACGGTGACCAATGGCGGCGGCGACCTGGAGCTGTTCTTTCGCCTGCTCAAGGCCGGCTTTCCGCTGGTCTACGAACCCCAGGCCCTGGTGCGCCATCGCCATCGACGTGAGTATCAGTCCTTCCGCACCCAGATCGTGAACAATGGCGTCGGCTTCTACGCCTACCTGGTGCGCTGCTGCATCCACTTCCCCGACGAGCGCCTGCCCCTGGCGCGCTACGCGCTCTGGTGGTTCCTGTATTGGTTTGGCTACCGCCTGTTCAGCTCCTTCCGCCGGCCAATCAATACCACGCGCCGGCTCTTGCTGGCCGAACTGGTGGGCGCTGTACGCGGCCTGGGGCGCTACCAGCAGGCGCGGCGCAGCGCTGCCGCCCTCGCCTCCCCCACTGACCTCGGTTGGGTGATTGTCGCCCCGGGGCAGAGCGAGCCGGGACTGCGGCCCCACGGCGCTGCCCTGCGCAGCGTCGATCTCAGCGCGCCCGTCGGGCCACTGGCCGACGTGTGCGCCTACCCCGAGACGCTGGTGCTTGTGCACCGCGGGGCGCAGCCGCTCGGCGCCTGCCACATCGCCAATTGCTATCAGCCGATCAGCGCCGAGCGGCTGCGCGAGGCGATCGTTGACCAGTTGGGTCACCAGTTGCTGGCCAGTGAGCCGGCCCCCTGGCTCAGCCATGGGTGCGCGACGCACCGGCTCAGCGTGGTCATCGCGCATACGGGCACTGCGTTCGACTTGCAGCATTGCCTGCGCGACCTCCAGGCCCAGGTCCTCCCACCCGCGGAGATTGTCGTGGTGGCGCCTGTGCCATCCGAGCCCTATATCGCGCACCTGGTGGCCGAGTGGGCCGATGTTCGCCTGCGCCACGCACCGCACCCCGGCCTGGTGTGCGCCTGGAACACGGGGCTAGCCGCCACCACCGGCCCGCTTGTGGCCCTGCTGGATGACCAGACGCGCCTCGCGCCCGACTGGGCCAGCCAGCTCAGCGCACCCTTCGCCGACCCGTCAATCGCCGCCGTGGTGGGGAACCTGCTGCCGAGCGAGATCGAGACTCGCGCGCAGCGTCTGGCTGTGCGCTACACCGGGCTGGGACGCGGCTTTACGCCGGAGCGCCTGGGGCAGGGCGCGCTCCCCGCCTGGGCGCGCAGCGGGTTGATCGGCGTGGCGCTGCGCACGGCAGCCATCCCGCCGCACCCGCCAGGCCCGCTCGACGAGCGCCTCGGCCCTGGCG
>DAOUBZ010000339.1:0-2463 GCA_034432515.1 Chloroflexaceae bacterium
GGCCACGGCCACCGCGAGCGTTACACCGGCGCCGGCCACGGCCACCACAACAATGGCGCCTGCGCCGTCTCCGGCGGCGGCAGCGCCCACCGGCGAGGTGCGCGAGCCACCACCGGCGGGCGGGCCGCCCTGGGGCTATCTCGCCTTTGGTGTGATGCTCGCCGGGCTGGGGGTGGGCATTGCGCTCGCCGCGCGGCGACGCTGAGGAGAACCGTACGATGCGCACCAGTGTCTGGCTGATCCGGCACGGGCAAACCCGCGCCAACCTGGAGCGGCGTTACCAGAGCGCCAGTGACAGCCCGCTGACCGACTACGGCCGGCTGCAGACGGCGGCGCTGGCGGCGCGGCTGCGGCGGCTGCCCTTCCGGGTGGCCCTGGTGAGCCCCACGGAGCGCACGCGTCTCGCCGCGCAGGCCATCCTCGCGGGGCGCGCAGGCGTTGTTGCCCACCTCGACCCCCAGTGGGCAGAGACCAGCCACGGTCGCTGGGAGGGGCTGACCTACCGCGAGGTGCTCGCCCGCTACCCCGACGAGGCCCGCGCCCGCTGGGCCAACGGGGTGCACGGGCGCGCCGAGGGCGGCGAAAGCCTGGCGGAGGTGCATAGCCGCGTCACGGCGGCCTGGCAGCGCCTGCTCAACGAGCATCGGGGTAGCCGCGTCCTCGTTGTGACCCACGCCACACCCATCCAGCTGGTGCTCTGCGCCTGCTTCGGGCTTCCGCCCACCGCCCACTGGCACTGGCGCATCGATCTGGGCAGCGTCACCTGCCTGGATGTCTACGCCGCCGGCCCGATCGTGCGCGTGGTCAACGAGGTGCCGCCGCTCGGCCGCGCGCGTGGCGATGATGCGCCGCTGGAAGGAGTGGATCATGAGTGAGCCGTCGCCCAACGGCAGGGGCTGGAACCCCTGGGCGGTCATCGTCGCGCTCGGCGAGGCGCTGCGCTTCCTGACAGTCATCCCGCAGCCCTGGCTGCCGCCGATGAGCGAACGGAGCGCCGCGGTGGCCATCCCCTGGTTTCCCGCGGCCGGCCTGCTGATCGGCGCGCTGTTGCTGCCGGTCGGCTGGCTGGGCAGCCTGTTCTGGAACGAGCTCGTTGTGGCTGCTCTGCTGGTGGCGGCCTGGGGCGCCATCACCGGCGGCCTGCACCTCGACGGTCTGAGCGATACCTTTGACGCGGTGATGAGCTGGCGCCCGCCTGCGCGCAAGCTGGAGATCATGAAGGATAGCCGCATCGGCGCGATGGGCGCCCTGGCCCTGATCGCCGTGCTGCTGCTGAAGGTGGCACTGCTGGCCGGAGCCGGCTCGGGGTGGTGGCAGGCCGTACTGCTGGCGCCCGTGCTGGGCCGCTGGGCCGATTGTTACGGGATCTTCCGCTTCCCCGCGGCCAGTGAGGGCGGCCTCGGGCGCAGTTTTCACGACCAGGTGCGGCGGGCGGACGTCATCATCGCCACCGGCACGGCCCTGGCCGCTGCGCTCCTGGTGGCTGGCCTGGCCGGCCTGGTGGCGCTGCTGCTGGTCTGGGCAGTCGCCCACCTGCTCGCCCGCTGGTGGACACGCGACCTCGGCGGCCTCACCGGCGACACCTACGGCGCGCTCTGCGAGATCGGCGAGGTGGTCGCCCTTGCCGCCCTGACGGCAGCCCCGGCACTGCGATAGGCTGAACCGATGCACACGCTTACCTGGCTCATCTGGCTGGGCGCGGCCTTCCTGGCGATCGTGCTCGCGCCAAACCCGCTCTATCTGAGCCTGATCCTGCTCGCCGCCGTGCAGGTCTTTATGGCCTGGCGCAGCGATTCGCCCATGGCGCGTAGTTTCGGGCTGTTCATGCGGGCCGGGGCCTACGTCTGCGCCGGCTACGTGCTTTTCAGCCTGATCACGGTGGGCGGCGCCCGTGGCACTACCGTGCTCGTGAGTCTGCCGGCCCTGCAGCTGCCTGCCTGGCTGGGTGGGGTGGTACTGGGCGGGCCGGTCACCGCCGAGGCGCTGGCCTGGGGCTTCACCCGCGGCCTGGCGATCTGGACGCTGATGGTCATCTTCGGCGCCTTCAACGCCCTGGTCGACCACCACCGGCTGCTGCGCCTGGCACCGCCGTCACTCTTCCATGCAGGGCTGGCGATCACCATCGCGGTGGCCTTCGTCCCGGCACTGCTACGCTCGATCAGCGAGATCGGCCAGGCCCAGCGGGCCCGTGGCCACCGCTTCGGCGGGCCACGCTCCTGGCCGCCCCTGGTCGCGCCGCTACTTGCGGGCAGCCTGGAGCGCTCGGTACAGCTGGCCGAGGCGCTTGACGCCCGTGGCTACGGGCGCAGCGCCGCTGCCGGGACGCTCGGGCGCCAGGCCAGCCTGGTGCTCGGCGTACTGCTACTGGGGGTGGGGGTCTTCGTCTGGCTCTATTACGGCCAGGCCGCCATCCTGGCCGCCGGCGGCCTGCTGGCTGCCGGCGGGCTCTGCCTGGCCCTGGCC
>DAOUBZ010000340.1:0-12030 GCA_034432515.1 Chloroflexaceae bacterium
TGTTGGCGGCGCAGCCGCCAACACCAACGAGCAAGCACCTTGTCAGGTGGCGTAGCCGCCCCTGGCGCAACCCCACAGGTTATGTCTCAACCCGCCAGATCTGCGCGCCCACGGCAGGCAGCCCGCTGAGGGCCATCTGTCCGCCCTGCACCTCCGTGGTGGCGCCGCTGAGCACCTCGCGCAGGCGTACACCGTCGGACAGGCCGCCGTGGCGCACCGGCAGCGCGCTGCGGCCATCGTCAGCCCGCCGCGCGACCACGATCAGCCGCTCCTCGGGGGCCTCGCGCTGATAGGCCAGCGTGTGACCATCAGCGAGCAGCAGTTGGAAGCCCCCCTGGCGCAGCGCCGGCGCCGCGCGCCGTAGGCCGGCCAGGCGCTGGTAGAAGGCCCGCAGTTCGCCATCCCAGGCCTGCGGATCCCAGGGCATGGTGCGCCGGCAGTCGGGGTCGGCCGCACCCTCCAGGCCCACCTCGTCACCATAGAAGATGCAGGGCACCCCGGGGTAGGTGAAGAGCAGCGCCACCGCCAGCCGCACACGCTGCAGGTCGCCGCCAAGCACACTGCGCAGGCGGGGCGTGTCATGGCTGCCCAGCAGATTGAGTTGCTGCGTGGCGATCTGCCAGGGAACGGCGGCGCGGAAGGCTGTCCACTGGTCGGCCAGCGCGGCCGTCGGCAGCAGGTTGCGATCAGCCCAGGGCGGAGCCTGCGTCCCCCGCTCAGCGCCCAGCCAGCCCCAGACGGGGAAGGTGAAGCCCTGGTAGTTCATCGTCGCATCAAGCTCATCACCCTGAAGGTGGGGCGTGCCATCGAAGAAATGTTCGCCCAGCAGGTAGGCTACAGGGTTCTCGGCCTTGACCGCGCGGCGAATGCCGCGCCCGAGCTTATGGGCCAGGTTGGATGGGCCCTGGCGTCCGAGCATATTGGCGACATCAACACGCCAGCCATCGATGCTGTAGGGCGGGCGCAGCCAGCGACGCATGATCGCCGCGGGGCCGGCATACATCAACTCGCGCAATCGCCCATTGCGATAGTCGAGCCTGGGCAGGCTACTCACCCCGAGCCAGCTCTCATACTGGTCGGGATGGCGGTGGAAGGTGAAGAAGGCCGCCTCGGGCGCATTCGGGTCAGCCTGGGCTGCCAGGAACCAGGGGTGGGTGGCGCCGCAGTGGTTGGGCACGATGTCGAGGATCAGCCGCATGCCCCGCGCGGTGAGCGCGGCGCGCAACTCGACCAGCGCCGCCTCGCCGCCAAGATGCGGGTCGACCCGCTCGTAGTCGGCCACGTCATACTTGTGGCTGCTGGGCGCGAGGAAGATCGGGTTCAGGTAGAGGGCATTGACCCCGAGCTCCTGCAGGTAGTCGAGCCGCCGGGTGATGCCCTGCAGATCGCCGCCGTAGAATTCAGTGGCACCATGGCCCTTGCGCGGCGGTGCGCCCCAGGGGCGGGCACTCACCGGGCGGCCACGGTAGGCGTATTCACCATCACGCACATTGTTGGTCGGATCGCCATCGGCGAAGCGGTCGGGGAAGATCTGGTAGAAGACGCTGTCCGTCACCCAGCCTGGCGCGTGAACATCGGCAAGCAGCACAAAGTCGTTGGCATCGGTCGGGCCATGGCGCTGCACACCGGCGGCGTTGTACCAGTAGTTGCCCTCACTCGTCTGCAACAGGAAGCGGTAGCCGGTCCGTAGCATACGTAGCGCCAGCGGCGCGTGCCACCAGCGACAGACCCCATCGGCCTCCGCTGGCGCCATGGGCACAATCGCCTCTTCGCCATCAGGGCAGGTACGCAGATAGACTGCCGTCACCGGCGCGTCGGTGGCCATCCGCAGCCAGAGCCGCGCCGTTTCACCCAGTCCGCTGCCGGAGCGCCGCACATAGCGCGGTGAGCCGTCGTGGTGGATGGAATGGATCCAGTTTGCGAGCATGGGATATGTCATGTGAGGATTCGGGAGCAATCCAACGCGGCACCGCAGCGCCCCGCGTGGTAGGGGCGTGGTAGGGGCGCAGTGGTAGGGGCGCAGCAAGCTGCGCCCGGCTGCGCCCCTACCACGCCCGCCCCCCCGTCATCGTCCCCGTGGCGCTAGCCGGCCTCGAGCGCGGCAATGGCGGTCGCGAGGCGAGCGAGCACCCGCTCGCGCCCGAGGGCGAAGAGCATATCGAAGAGCGGCGGGGCCACGGTGCGCCCGGAGGCGGCCACGCGCACGGCGCCAAAGAGTTGGCCGGGTTTGAGCGCCAGGCGCTCGCACAGCTCGCGCAGCGTCGCCTCCAGCGCAGCGGGCTCCCAGGTTTCCAGGGCCTCCAGGGCGCCGTGGACAGCGCGCAGCATCGCGGCAGTCTGCGTTGCATCGAGCTTCTTGGGCACCAGCATCGCCGGGTCATAGCCCTCAGGGCCAGGCCGTGGTTCGCGGAAGAAGAACTCGAGCAACTCGGGCGCCTGCCCCAGTTCTTCGAGCCGCTCGTGGATCATCGGCGTAAGCGTGGCAACATAGGCACGCTCGGCCGCACTCGGCGGGTCACCCACCAGGCCAGCGCCAGCAAGGAACGGCAGGATGCGCTCCGCCACCTCGGCCACCGGCAGCCTGCGGATGTAGATGCCGTTCATATCGCGCAGCTTCTCCGGGTTCCAGCGAGCGGGGCTGGCCTGGACCCGGTCAATGCTGAAGCGCTCGATCAACTCCGCACGGCTCATCAGTTCCGTCTTGTCATCGTAGCTCCAGCCCTGCAGTGCCAGGTAGTTGAACAGCGCCTCGGGCAAGTAGCCGCGCTCCCAGAAACGATTGGTCGCCACGTCGTCCTTGCGCTTGGAGAGCTTGCCCTTGCCGTCCTGGCGCAGGATCACCGGCAGGTGGGCGAAGACCGGCGGCTCCCAGCCGAAGGCCTGGTAGAGCAGCACATGGTACGGTGTGGAGGGCACCCACTCGTCAGCGCGCAGCACGTGGGTAATCCGCATCAGGTGGTCATCCACCAGGTGCGCAAAGTGGTAGACCGGCATGCCGCTGGCCTTGATCAGCACAATATCCTGGAGCTGGTCATGCTGGACGGTAATGCGCTCCGCGCCCCGCACCAGGTCGGTGAAGCTCGTCTCGCCCTCAAGCGGTGTCTTGAGGCGGATGGTGTACGGCTTGCCGGTGGCAGCCAGTTCTTGCTGCCGCGCCAGTGGCCAGTCACGCTCGGGGCCACGGAAGCGGAAAGACTTCACCCCCCGCGCCTCAGCCTCGGCGCGAAGCTGTGCAAGCTCCTCCTCGGTGGTAAAGGACAGATAGGCCTGACCGGCCGCGAGCAACTGGTCGCTGTACGTCTTGTAGATACCGGCATCGAAGCGCAGTGATTGCACGTAGGGGCCGTAGGGGCCGCCCACATCGGGGCCCTCATCCCAGTCGAGGCCAACCCAGCGCAAGGAGGTGATGATATCATCGGCAGCGCCGGGGATGAAGCGCTTCTCATCGGTATCCTCGATGCGCAGGATGAACTGCCCGCCATAGTGGCGCGCAAAGAGCCAGTTGAAGAGCGCGGTGCGCACACCGCCGATATGCAGGTACCCGGTGGGGCTCGGGGCGAAGCGCACGCGCACCGGCGACGAAATCTCGATCATGCTTTCTCCGCTGCTGCCAGGCCGTCAGCCTGCATTATACGCGAAGACCGGCGGCGCCACGACGTTCGCCGCACAAACGCAACAAACAGCCCCACGCAGGGCTGTCTGTTGCGGATCGCGGAAGGGTCGGATGCGCAGTTATTCGGCAGTAGCGGGCCGGATGGTCGCAGGGACCGGCGAGCCAGAGACGGCTGCACGCGTCGGAGCCGGCGCGGCGCTTGCGGACGCACCCTTCACCCGCGGAGTGCCAGAGCGCTCGCCAAGGGCGTGGGCAGTCAGCGATGTTTCAGCCGCCGGCTGGGCCTGTTTCTCAGGCAGCCCGGCCAGGATCTGCTCGAGGCAGTGGTTTGGCACCAGTTCCTGGACAATCGCCAGGATGCCGTCCCGGTCACCGTGGAGGGTGGCGTTCTCAAGTTGCGCGATCTGCTGATCGAGATTCACAGGCACCAGTGCACTGGCGTTGGACGCGATGAAGATCTTGGTATGGCTGGTGCGGCGATACTCTTCACCGGGCACGAACAGCTCCTCGTAGAGCTTCTCGCCAGGGCGCAATCCCGAGAAGACGATCTCGATATCCTCGCCAACCTGCAGGCCCGAGAGCTCGATCATATCGCGCGCCAGATCGACGATCTTGATCGGCTCACCCATATCGAGCGTGAACACCTCGCCGCCGTGGCCGAGCACGGCCGCCTGCAGGACCAGCTGCACGGCCTCGGGGATGGTCATAAAGAAGCGACGCATCTCCGGGTGCGTCACGGTGATCGGGCCACCCGCCGCGATCTGCCGCTTGAAGGTCAGCAGCACCGAACCACGACTACCGAGCACGTTGCCGAAGCGTACCGCCACGTAGGGGCGACCACTCCGTTTCGCCGTCTGGTGGACCAGCAGTTCGGCCACCCGCTTGCTGACACCCATAATGCTGGTTGGATTGACCGCCTTGTCAGTCGAGATCATCACCAGCCGTTCGACACCGTGGCGCTCAGCGGCGGCAAGCAGGTTGCGCGTCCCCAGAACGTTGTTGGTAAAGGCCTCGCGCAGATTGCGCTCCATCAGCGGGACGTGCTTGTGGGCGGCGGCGTGGAAGACCACCTCGGGCCGGAGCTCCGCAAAGACCTCGTCGAGTCGATCCGGCTCTCGGATGTCGGCGATGACCGGATGGATCACCGTCTTCACGCTGGCGTCAGGATGCGCAGCCGCGCGGCGCAGCAGTTCGTGGTAGATCTCGAAGACACTGTTCTCGCCGTGGCCCAGCACGATCAACTCAGCCGGCGCGCAGTCAAGGATCTGGCGGCAGAGCTCGCTGCCAATCGAGCCACCGCCGCCGGTGACCAGCACCCGCCGACCGTGGAGCAACTGGCGCACCGCCGAGATATCCGTGGCGACCGGCTCGCGGCGCAGCAGGTCTTCGATCTGCACATCGCGGATCTGGGTGAAACTCACACGCGAGTCGAGCAGGTCGTGGAGGCCCGGAACAATCTTGGTGCGCAGACCAACCGTCTCACACAGCGCGACGATCCGGCGCACCTTACGGCCTGAAAGACCCGAGATCGCGATGATCAGCGCACTGGCGTTCGTAGCGCGCGCCACCTCCGGGATGGCCTCGAAGGTCCCGAGTACCGGAATGCCGTGGATGTGCATCCCATGCTTGAGCAGGTCGTCATCGAGCAGACCAACCACCTGCATACCGAACTCAGGGTGATCGCGCAGCTGCCGCACGATATGGGCACCGACACCACCGGCGCCCATGATCAAGACTCGCTGCGCAGTACTGGGAGCTGCTTTGCGCCGTGACTTGAAAGCCGGCAGCAGACCCAGCGCAAGCCGCGGCAAGGCAATGCCGACGCTGGCCAGCAACAGGAAGATGAAGGGGATCGACAGTGGCACAAGGACCAGCTCGCTCATGCTGCGATGGACAAGCAGACCAGCACTGGCAAGCAGGGTGCCACCAGCGAGCGCGGCATAGAGCGTGAGCAGATCGTAGACTGAAGCGTAGCGCCAGTAGCGCGTGTAGTTCCCGCTTGCCCAGAAGAGCGCCATCACACACGGCACAACAAGGGCGGTGAAGAGCATGAAGCCTGGCCAGAACTCGCCCAGGTGCAAGCGCTCGAGGCGGAGGACGAAGCTGCCGAAGGCCGCGATGGGCAGCAGCACGAGATCGCTGAGGAGCAAATGGCGGTTACGAATGGGCTTGAACATCGATTGACTCCCCAAAAGCCTCATGGCGAGGAACTACCTCCAGACACGAACTGGTGACAGAGCAAGCCCATCCTCGCCGCTATCGCAAGACGAGACCTGTGCGAAAAGCCGGCTACAGGATGGAAATATGGACGGAATACGCGGGTGATCGCCCTTGTGGCAGAGGTTAACGTGAGGTATAATCGGGGCGACCACAACGAGCTTCTCCCTTGCTGCCCGGCAATGGAAGGTAAGACGTGGTGGTTAGCGGCGGAACGTGTTGGCGCACGTTCCGCTGTCGCTTATCTAGTCAGTCTGACGAATGGCAACTCCTGCTCGTGAGCTTTCGCTGGTTGGTAGCTTAGCGATCGGGATAATTTCCGCAGTAGGTTCTACTATTTGCGTGTATTATCCAGGAACCAGTATAACAAGCGGCTACCGCGTCTGCAAGCAAAAAAGTGTAAGCTACCTCGCGAACGCGCACCCTGCCGATCGCAACCATCGCCGGTGCGCACCGCCCGAACAAGGCTTTCCTAAGGGATCTAACGCTCCATGGCCGACAAATGATGCGCCGCGCTGAACGATGACCAAATAGTTATCCGTAGGCGTTATGGCATCACCGCTGACCGTTGACACCCTATGGCCTGCCTTCAAGCCGTTCCATCAATGCAGGCACATCGGCGGCTACGTCGAACAGGCCCAGATGATCCGGGTGAATAAAGCCCGCCGCCAGGGCATGAGCAAAGAAGTGGAGCAGCGGCTGAAAGAAGCCAGCTGTGTCGAGAAAGTAGATGGGCTTGTTGTGGTAGCGCAGTTGGCGCAGCGTAAGCGTCTCGACGACCTCCTCGAGGGTACCGAAGCCACCGGGCAGGGCCACAAAGGCGTCGCTGCGCTCGAACATGAGGCCCTTGCGTTCGCGTAGCGTCTCGGTGATAATCAGTTCACTCACCTCGGCAAGGCCCTGCTCCCGCTCCAGCAGTGCACGCGGAATAATGCCGATTACCTCACCACCGGCGCCAAGCGCGGCCCGCGCCGCGATCCCCATCAGGCCCACATCGCCACCACCATAGATCAGCCGCCAGCCGCGCGTGGCAACCGCACGCCCAAAGGCCGCCGCGTCCGCCGTAAAGGCCGGATTGGTGCCAGGTCGCGATCCACAGTACAGACAGATCGAGCGCTTCATACCTTTCCTCCAGCCCCAGGCTGATCCAGACATGCCAGCGACGGCTGCTCGCCTGCGAGCGACAAACATCATTACCCCTGTCATTGTACACACAGGGCCCAACCGCCTAAGTGGTGCATCCGCCAGGTCATTTGTCATGCTGAGCGCAGCAAAGCATCTCGGGCGGGACCCTTCGCTGCGCTCAGGGTGACACGGGACTTGTCGGATGCACCACTAAGCTCAGGGCTGTTCAGCGTCCGCCTCCGGCGATGGGGCGAGGGGCGGCAACGCCGCCCGACAAGAGGTTTTCTCGGTGGTGTGGCGCTTGCCCTAGGGACATTGCATCCGCCCTTGCACAAGCCCCGGGTCAGTGGGCGCACGGGTGAGCGATGTGCTATAATCCGGGCTCAGCATTGACCGTGCAGGCCGGCCTGATGGCACGTCGGCCCGCCGTGTGGTTGGAGCGTTCGGTGCCTGCGCGACCTTTCTTGAAGTGGGCCGGCGGCAAGGGCCAGTTGCTGCCCGAGCTGACGACCCGGCTGCCCACACGCTTCCGGCGCTACCACGAGCCGTTCGTCGGCGGTGGGGCGCTCTTCTTTCATCTCTGGAACAGCGGGCGGCTGCGCGGCTCCGCCGTGCTCAGCGACTACAACCCCGAACTCATTGCCTGCTACGAGTCGGTGCGCGACCACGTCGAGGAGTTGATCGCGCTGCTGCTCGAGCTGCGCCCCCATTTCGGCGACCGCGAGTTCTTCTACGCCATCCGGGATTGGGACCGGCACCCGGACTTCCAGCGGCGCCCCAAGGTCGAGCTCGCGGCCCGCACGATCTTCCTCAATCGCACGTGCTACAATGGGCTCTACCGACTCAACAATCGGGGCCAGTTCAACGCCCCCTTCGGCAACTATCGCAATCCGCTGATCGTTGATCCGGAAAATATGCGCGAAGTCAGCCGCGCACTGCAACAGGTTGAGTTGCACGTGGGCGATTTCAGCGCCGTGCTCGAACGCGCCGAACCAGGTGATCTGGTCTACTTCGACCCGCCGTATGTGCCGGTGAGCGCGACCGCCTCCTTCACCGCCTATACCCACCAGGGCTTCGCCGAAGCTGAGCAACGGCGTCTGGCCGCGGTCTTTATCGCCCTCGCTGAACGAGGCTGCTTCGTTATGCTCAGCAATTCCTATACCGACCTGGCGCGAACGCTCTATGCCGGCCAACCCGTTCACGAGAGCATCTATGCGAGCCGCAAGATCAACTGCGATGGCAAGAAGCGCGGTACCGTCCCAGAGTTGATCGTGTGCAGCTACGAGCCTCGGTCACACAGTGTGCCACACTAAACGGTGCAAACAAGGTTCCTGCCTATGCCCAGTCACCAGCTCGACGCTTCCGGGAAGCCCCGGTATACCAACCGCCTGATCCACGCGGCCAGTCCCTACCTGTTGCAGCACGCCCATAACCCTGTCGATTGGTACGAGTGGGGGCCGGAAGCGCTGGCGGTTGCCCGGCGCGAGGATAAGCCGATCCTGGTGAGTATCGGCTATGCCGCGTGCCACTGGTGCCACGTGATGGCCCACGAGAGCTTCGAGGATGCGGCAACCGCCACGCTGCAGAATGAGCTCTTCGTCAATATCAAGGTCGATCGCGAGGAACGGCCGGATCTCGATAGCATCTACATGACGGCCGTCCAGGCGATGACCGGCCAGGGCGGCTGGCCGCTCAATGTCTTCTGCCTGCCCGATGGCACGCCGTTCTACGGCGGCACCTACTTCCCGCCTGACGCCCGGGCCGCGCGCTACCGCATGCCGAGCTGGAAGCAGGTCCTGCAACGGGTGGCCGAGGCCTTTCATACCCGCCGGAGTGAGCTTGTCTCCGCGGGGAACGAACTGGTGGAGCATATCACCCGCCTCACCCGCGTCGGCGCAGCCGATGGCGCGCCCCTGCTCGACGGCGTGGCCCTGCTGCACAACGCCGTGGCGCTGCTGGGCCGCCAGTTCGACCGGCAGGAGGGCGGCTTCGGCGGGGCGCCCAGGTTTCCGCAGCCCAATCTGCTCGAGGCCCTGCTGCGCGCCCACCTGCGCGGCGTGCCCGATGCCCTGGCCATGCTTGAGCTCACCCTGCACAAGATGGCTCGCGGCGGGATCTACGACCAGCTCGGCGGCGGCTTCCATCGCTACAGCGTTGATGCCCGCTGGCTGGTGCCGCACTTCGAGAAGATGCTCTACGACAACGCCCTGCTCGCCCGCCTCTACCTCGAGACCTTCCAGCTCACCGGCAAGCCGTTCTATCGCCAGATCGCTGTGGAGACCCTCGACTACCTCGACCGCGAGCTGCACCACCCGCAGGGCGGCTTCTACAGCACGCAGGACGCCGATAGCCTGCCCTTCCCCGACGCGGCCCACGCCGAGGAGGGCGCCTTCTATGTCTGGAGTCCTGACGAGGTACGCGAGCACCTGGGCGAAGACGCGGCGCTCTTCTGCCAGCTGTATGACGTCAGCCGCGCGGGCAACTTCGAGGGCAAGAATATCCTCAACCTGCCCCGTGAACTCGCCGAGGTGGCGCGTGTCACCGGCGCCAGCCTGGAACGGCTGGAACAGGTCGCTGCCCGTGGGCGCGCACTGCTCTTCGCCGCCCGCGAGCAACGGCCGCGGCCCTTCCGTGACGAAAAGATCATCACCGCCTGGAATGGCATGGCGCTGCGCGCCTTCGCCGCAGCTAGCCTGCCGCTTGGCAGCGAACGCTACCTGGCGATCGCCCGCTCGTGCGCCCACTTCCTGCTCGCCCACCTGCGCCGCTCCGACGGGCGCCTGCTGCGCTCCTGGAAGGATGGCCGCACCGGTCCGCCGGCCTTCCTCGAGGACTACGCCCTGCTCATCGATGGCCTGCTCGCCCTCCACGCCGCCGACGGCGACCCGGCCTGGCTGCGCGAGGGACTGGCGCTTGCCGACGCCATGATCGACCTGTTCTGGGACAACGGCATCGCCGGGTTCTACGACACCGCCCGCGACCACGAGGCGCTGGTGGCGCGGCCACGCGATGTTGGCGACAACGCCACCCCCTCGGGCAACTCGGTGGCCGCCGAGGTGCTGCTACGCCTGGACGCGCTCAGCGGCCGTGAGCGCTACCGCCAGTGCGCCGAGGCGGTGCTCGCCGGGCAGGCGACGATGCTGGCCCGCTTCCCCGCCGGCTTCGGGCGCATGCTCTGCGCCGCCGACCTGGCCGCCACGCCGATCACTGAACTGGCGATCGTCGGCGCGCCCGACGCAGCCGACACCCGGGCGCTGTTGCAGGTCGCCCTCGGGCCATACCGCCCCCACGTGGTACTGGCCCGGATGTCACCGGGCGATGCCCTGGCCGCAGGTCTGACCCCGCTGCTGGCGCAGCGTGAAGCGATCGGCGGCGCCGCGACCGCCTATGTCTGTGCGCGCTTCGTCTGCAACCTGCCCGTGCAGAGCCCGGAGGCCCTGGCGGCGCAACTGCCGGCGTAGATGCACTTCCTCCACGTCAACCAGCTCTACAACCCCGCCTCGGGAGCTTCGCGCTACTTCATCGAGATTGGTGAGCGCCTGGTGCGCGAAGGCCACCAGGTGACGGTCCTCAGCACCAACGCGCTTGACCTGGAGCACTTCTGGGCGCCCGGCAAGGCCACCGTGGCGGAACGCGAGACAGCGCATCATGGCGTGCGCGTGCTCCGCTTTCCGGTGCGTCGCGCCCCCGGTCCGCCACTCGTTTACCCTGTCCTGCGCCGGCTGATGGTCGAAATCGGGCGCCTGGGCCGCCCCGCGGCGCCGCTGCTGCGCCGCATGGCCACGCTCACCCCGCAGCTGCCTCAGCTGGAACGCTACCTGGCCAGCGCTCCTGAACTGGCCGATGTCGCCCTGGTGCACACCACCAACATCACCCTGGACTTTGCAATCATCCCCGTCGTTCGCTGGGCGCGCCGACGCAGGATCCCGCACCTCTGTACGCCCTTCGTGCACCTGGGCGAACCAGGCAAGCGGCAGATCGTGCGCTACTACAGCATGCCCCACCAGATCGCGCTGCTGCGCGCAAGTGACGGGGTGGCCACGATGACCGGGTTGGAGCGCGACTTCCTGGTGGGCCGGGGCGTGCCAGCCGAACGCGTGCGGGTGGTAGGCGCCGGCGTTGACCCAGCCGAAGTGGCAGGCGGCGACGGCGCCCGCTTTCGGGCGACACAGGGCATCAGCGGGCCAATCGTGCTCAGTCTCGGCGCTGCCGCCTTCGACAAGGGGACGCTGCACGTCCTCGAAGCCATGCGGCGGCTCTGGGCGGCAGGGAGTGCAGCCACCTGGGTGCAGTGCGGCCCCATCCTCAGCCACTTCGCAGAGCACTACCGCAGCCTGCCGCCTGAGGAGCGAGCACGCACCCGCGTGCTCGGCTATGTGAGCGATGCCATCCGGCGCGATGCCCTGGCGGCCGCCGACGTGTACGCCCAACCCTCACGCACCGACAGTTTCGGCATCGCCTACCTCGAAGCCTGGTGCTACGAGGTGCCTGTCGTGGGGGCGCGTGCCGGCGGCGTGCCGGATGTCATCGACGACGGCGTGAATGGCATACTGGTGGCCTTTGGTGACGTAGCCGCGCTCGCCGCCGCCATCCAGCGCTTGCTCGACGACCACGCCCTGGCCGGGGCACTTGGCGCGGCAGGGCGGGCCAAAGTGTTCCGTGCCTACACCTGGGACGCCGCCTACCAGCGGGCGCGCAGCTTCTACCATGACCTGGCCCGCCCCCCGCTGGCGCCCGGATAACGCTTCCCTCATCCCCCCAGGACCCGAATGTCAGCCCGGATTCATCATCGGCTGGTATGCTCTGTACTCGAAGGGGGTGCGTTCGCGGCGGCAAGTGCCGCGTCGGGGCCGGCGCGCAAAGCCATTTCACCGAGCACTACAGCCACTCCCCCTTACCGCGCGCCGGAGGTGTGCGCCGCCGCGAACCAGTTTATGCGCACTGGGGGTTAGTACTACAACGAAGGTTGGCCTGCTGTCGCATCAGTACGCCCTACACCTGTCACCCTGAGCGGAGGCGTAGCCGAAGCGAAGGGTCTCGGGATGGCATCACCGCCGGGATTCCTCGCGGAGGTT
>DAOUBZ010000341.1:0-2876 GCA_034432515.1 Chloroflexaceae bacterium
CCAACGCCACCAGACAAGCTGGATTTTGGGGCCTGCCCCAAATGCAATAGCCCGGTGTCAACCCCACGGCATGGGGAGCATTCCCCGGCTCAATCGCGCTCGATCTGCCGGCTGAGATTGCGCAGATTGTTGGTCCAGCCGTCAAGCATATCGGTCAGCCCGCTGAAGAGGTTGGGCGGCGCGCCCATCGCGCGCCGCGGGCTCGGCATGCTGTAGACGGGTGGGTGCTGGTGCTCACCGTTGTGGTGCGGCGGAGCACTGTGATGCGTAGCGCCGTGCGCTTCGCCGGCGTGGGGCGAGAGGGCATGCGTCTCCACGGGCGGGGGCGGCAGGTTGGGCATCACCAAGTCGATCACCGGCGGCATACCCCGCGCGGTGCGCAGATAGTCGAGCGCCTCTACCTCGTTGCCGAAGAGGCCAACGCCACTGACCAGCTTGACCAGCGGCGCAAAGATCAACAGGTGGTGCTCGCTCACCACGAAGGCCAGGTGACCCAGGCGCGGGTGATGAACTACCTGCTCGGTGCGGCGGCGGGCGGCAGGGCTTGCCCCGGCAATGCGCCGCCCGTCCACCAGCAAGTCAGTCGGGCTGGGACAGGTGTCGAGCAGCGCCCAGAGCTCATAGAAGTACGCCTCCGCCTGATCCATGGCCAGGTGGCCATCCAAGACGACCCAGAGCAGGTCGTCGCTGTGGCGGGTGATCCGGTAGGGCATCGGCGCACTCCTCCCAGATGGGCGCCCCGAGCGGGCGGGGCATAGGGGCTTCTGCACAACTGTGTGCCCATTATACAAGCTCATTGCCTATATGTCCATACATATAAACAAGAACTATCTGGCAGCTGTGCTATACTGGCGCCGTCCGGAGCACGAGCGAACCTGGAGCGCGGAGGAGGTCGCCATGATCTTCATCGTCGGCGGGACGGGCACCCTGGGGCAGACCCTGGTGCGCATGTTGCGTGAGCAAGGCCGGCCGGTCCGGGTGCTGGTACGCCCCGGCTCGGTGGCCAAGGCCGAGCCGCTGCGCCAGCTCGGCGCCGAGTTGATCGGCGGCGACATCCGCGACCCGGGCAGCCTGGCGGTGGGCTGCCGCGGCGCTACCCACGTGATCTGTGCCACCAGTGCGGGCGCCGACCGGCGCGACGAGTCGCGGCGCATGGCCGAGTATCAGGGCCCGCTCAACCTGTTGCGCGCCGCCGAGGAGGCCGGCACGGTCTGCCAGTTCATCTTCACCAGCACGCTCTTCCCGCGCAACCCGGTCGGCTACAAGTTCGTCTGGGCCAAGCTGATGGCCGAGGAGGCGATCCAGCGCAGCGGCGTACCCTACACCATCTTTCGCCCCTGCGGCCTGTTCTACGAGATTGTGCAGCGTGGCGAGCCGATCGTCGAGCGCTTCGGCGTCTTCCCTGTGGTCGGCGCCGGCCACAAGCGCACCCAGATGCTGGCCATGGTCGATGTGGCCCGCGCCTTCGTCAACGCGATCGATAACCCCGCAGCGATCAACCGCACCTTCGAACTGGGTGGCCCCGAGCACGTGACCTTTGAGGAGATGTGCGCCACCTGGTCGCGGGTGTGGGGTCGCCCCATCCGCGTGCTCTACCTGCCGGTCTGGCTCATGAATACGCTCGGCTTCCTGCTCAAGCCGTTCAACCCTTCAGCGCCAGGAATCATGGAGCTGCTCGAGTTCAGCTACGACGAGATGAGCTGCGATATGCGCGAGACAAGCCGCATCCTCGGCCTGGAGCAGATGCAGACCCTCGAAGAGTACTGCCGCGAATACTACGCCGGCAAGGGCCAGGCAGCCCCGGTCCCCGCGTGAGCCGATAGCCGATGGCCGATAGTGCTACAGTTGCTGATAGCGACGCCTGTGGCAGCCGCGCGTCACCAGCGGTCATCCTGAGCGGAGCCGCAGGCGAAGCGAAGGATCTCGGCTTCCAGACGGCGAGCGATGCTTCGCTCAGCATGACACGGCTCGTGCTTGTGCCAGGTACACCGGTCGGAAAAGCTGATAACCCGGTACGGCTTCTATCGCGTCCGTGTGCCGCACAGCCGCATAGGGGTTCATCAAGCGTCAGGGAGCGACATGGCCAACACGATCCATCGAGGTGAGCCACTGCTGGCGGCGGGCGAACCAGTGGCGGCCGCGCGCGGCGCGGTGATCCTCCTCCACGGGCGCGGCGCTTCCGCAGCGAGCATCATGACACTCGTGCCCGAGCTCGCCACCCCCGGTCTGGCCTTCCTGGCGCCCCAGGCCACCAATGGCTCGTGGTATCCGTTCAGCTTCCTGATGCCGCTCGAACGGAACGAGCCCTTCCTCAGCGCGGCCCTGGCGACCGTGGGCGAGCTGCTCGCCCAGCTCGCGGCGGCCGGCATCCCCGCCGAGCGCGTCGCACTGCTGGGCTTCTCGCAGGGGGCCTGCCTGGCCAGCGAGTTTGTCGCGCGCAATGCGCGGCGCTACGGCGGGCTGATCGCCTTCAGCGGCGGCCTGATCGGCCCTGACGGCACTCCTCGCGATTACCCCGGGAACCTGGCGGGTACGCCAGTCTTCCTTGGCTGTAGCGATTTCGACAGCCACATCCCCCAAGCGCGCGTGCGGGAGACCGAGGAGGTGCTACGCCGGCTCGGCGGCGCGGTGACGACCCGGCTCTACCCCGCCATGGGCCACACCGTCAACGCCGACGAGATCGTCCAGGCCCGGGCCATCCTCGCCGGGATCGCGGGCTGAAGGGCGAGCGTGAGTACCCGTATCATCTGGCCGGGGTCGTGGCCGCAGGCCGGCGCCTGCGCTGCGCCAGCCCAAGCGGGTAACCAGCCATCTTCGCCAGGTCGCCGACCAGGCGAATGACGGGCACCAGGGCCAGCACATAGCCGCGCTCGTGG
>DAOUBZ010000342.1:0-2489 GCA_034432515.1 Chloroflexaceae bacterium
CACTGCTCTGGTCTCCCCGCTTCGACAGGCTCAGCGCAGGCTCTCCCGGCCTGGGAGAGGGGCCTGCCCTGAGCCTGTCGAAGCGGGGAGACCAGAGCAGTGCGCTGGGGCATTCCAGTGCGGGAGAAGCTGTGCTGGCTCGGATGTTCTGTCCGCCCCTAAACCCCTACGGGGTGGGGTCGACCAGCGAGGCCGTCGCTTCGCGCTCGGCCCGCTCGTCCTTCAGTGCGACGCCGCTCAGCTTGAGGCGGCGCGCCTCACTCATCAGGTAGATCAGTGTCTGCGCGGCGGTGTCGTAGCTCAGGCCCTGGGGGTGGATGTTGGAGATGCAGTTGCGCTCGGCATCGGTGCGGCCGGGCCGGGGGGCGTAGGTGAGATAGATCCCCAGGCTGTCGGCGACGCTCAGGCCAGGGCGTTCGCCGATCAGGATGGCGGCCTGTTCCGCGCCCAGCAGTTGCCCGATCTCATCGGCCACGGCCACGCGCCCCTGCTCGACGATGACCAGCGGCGCCAGGCGCCAGCCCATGCCTTGCAGGGCGCCGGCCACCCGCGCGACCAGGGGGACGGCGTGGCGATGCGCGGCCAGCGCGGACAGCCCGTCGGCGATGACCAGGGCGGCGTTGTAGCCGCTGCCGTCGCTGGAAGCGTGGGCGGCCAGCGTCGCCCGTGAGCTTTCGCTCAGGCAGCGGCCCAGGTCGGGGCGCTTCAGGTAGGTTGCCCGATCGGGGGCGGCGCTGTGGACGATCAGCACGGGGAGCCCGGTGGCGCTCGCCGTCGCCGCGACGCCCGCGGCATCAAACGGCAGATGCACGGCATCGCGGGCGCGCGCGTGGTCGAGTTGGAAGGCCAGTTGCGGACTGGTGGGCAGCGCGTCGCCGGCCCGCCCCAGGGCGATGCGGGCACTGGTGTAGCGGCGCAGTACCTGCCAGGGGTCGGGCCGCTCAAGTGGTTGGTCGGCCATGGGGGGCTCCTCTGTGCGTCTCTACCCGGTAGCGCCTGACCCGGCCAGTTGGGCGACGGCCTGCAGCAGGAGGCGGGGCTGCTCACGGGGCGCCAGGCGGCCATCGGCCTCGATGATGCCCAGATCGAGCAGCCAGGCTTCAAACTCCGGGGCGGGCCGCAGGCCCAGGGTGGTCTGGACGAAGCGCACGTCGTGGTAGGAGGTGCTCTGGTAGTTGAGCATTACGTCATCGGCGCCGGGCACGCCCATGATGTAGGCGCAGCCGGCCGCGCCAAGCAGCACCAGCAGCGTGTCCATGTCGTTCTGGTCGGCTTCGGCGTGGTTGGTATAGCACGCATCGCAGCCCATCGGCACACCCATCAAGCGCCCGCAGAAGAGATCCTCGAGCGCGGCGCGGATGATCTGCTTGCCGTCGTAGAGGTACTCCGGGCCGATGAAGCCGACCACGGTATTGACCAGCAGCGGCGCGAAATGGCGCGCCACGGCATAGGCCCGCGCCTCGCAGGTCTGCTGATCGACGCCGTGGTGGGCATTGGCCGAGAGCGCGCTCCCCTGGCCGGTCTCGAAGTACATCACGTTGTCGCCGATCGTGCCGCGCCCAAGGGCCAGCGCGGCAGCGCGCGCCTCGCGCAGCAGGGCCAGGTCGATCCCAAAGCTGCGGTTGGCGGCTTCCGTGCCGGCAACGGACTGGAAGACCAGGTCAACCGGTGCGCCCCGCTCGATCGCGGTAAGCTGGGTGGTAACGTGGGCCAGGAGCGACGACTGGATGGGGATGGCGTAGCGCTGGCGCAACTCGTCGATCAGCTCCAGCAGCGTGATCACCGCCTGCGGGCTGTCGGTGGCGGGATTAATGCCGATCACCGCATCGCCACAGCCGTGCAGCAAGCCGTCGAGGATCGAAGCGGCAATGCCGCGCGGATCGTCGGTGGGATGGTTGGGCTGGATGCGCGAGGAGAAGCGGCCCGGCAGCCCGATGCTGGTGCGGAAGCGCGTGACGACCCGGCACTTGCGGCTCACGGCGATCAGATCCTGGTTGCGCATCAGCTTGGAGACCGCGGCAGCCATCTCGGGGGTGATGCCGGGGGCGAGGGCCGCCAGGCGCTCGCCCGTGGTTGCGTAGGCGAGCAGCCATTCGCGGAACGCGCCCACGGTGAGGCTGCTGACCGGGGCGAAGGCCGCCCGGTCGTGGGTGTCGAGGATCAGGCGCGTGACCTCATCGGTTTCGTAGGGGATCAGCGGTTCTTCGAGGAAGGTGCGCAGCGGCAGGTCGGCGAGGCATAGCTGGGCCGCCACCCGCTCCTCGGCGCTCGCCGCGGCGATCCCGGCGAGTTGGTCGCCTGAACGCTCGGGTGTAGCCTTCGCCATCAGGCTCTTAAGATCAGCGAAGTGGTAGGTTCGCCCACCCAGGCTCTGGGTATACATGGTTCAAACCTGTTTGACAAGCTGGCGTTCAGCTCCACCAGGGCTTGAGCAACGTCCGCCTCCGACGGTGGGGGGTGGGGTTTTCGCGTTGGTGTTGGCGGCTATG